>NZ_BPRD01000426.1 GCF_022179745.1 Methylorubrum podarium | reverse complement strand
GACATGATCCTCGGCGACAACGGCCGGGCGGATCTCGCCCTGGCCTCCGGCCGCGCGGTGATCCGGCGGGTCGCCTCCACCGACCCGCTCGCGGGCGGCGACGACCGCATCGAGGCCGGCGACGGCAACGATACCGCGGCCGGCGGCACCGGTGCGGACGTGATCCTCGGCGCGGGCGGCCACGACGTGCTGTTCGGCGACCACATGCTCTACGATCTGGCCCTGCCGGTGAACCAGCGCGCGGTGTCGATCTTCACCGCCGCGACCGATGGCGGCGGCAACGACACGATCGAGGGCGGCGCGGGCGACGACTTCCTCTACGGCCAGCAGGGCGACGACACGCTCTCCGGCGGCGAGGGCGACGACGACATCACCGGCGGCCACAACGTGCTCGGCGGGGCCGACGGCAACGATCTCATCAATGGCGGCACCGGCGCGGACGTGATCCTCGGCGACAACGGCGTCATCACCCGCAACGTGCTCGTGGACGACGTGAAGTCGGTGGCGTGGCAGCGCAACCCCGGTCCCTTCGCCGACACGGTGACCCGCGACGTGCTGCGCTTCGACCTCATCGACTTCGTCGGCGGCGACGACGCGATCGCCGGCGGCGCGGGCGACGACCGGATCTTCGGCCAGATGGGCGACGACCTGATCTACGGCGAGGAAGGCTCCGACGAGATCGTCGGCGGCCTCGGCCGCGACCGGATCGATGGCGGCACCGGGGTCGATTACCTCCTCGGCGACGAGGGCCGGATCGTGCGCGCCTACGGTCAGGACGGCAGCGCGGTCCTCAACAGCGACGGCACCTGGCACCGCGACGTGGTGCTGGAGGAGATCGGCACGGTCACGGCCGCCATCGCCACGGACTCGCAGTCGGCCGCCGCACGCACGGCCGACCTCGCCGAGCGGCTGGCACGGGCGGACCTGGTCCTCGCGGTCGGCGCCCGCGACGGCGCGGGGACGCGCCTGACCACGGGCGAGGGGGGTGCCTGGGCGACCTCCGCGCTCACCGTCTCGCTGGCCAAGGCCGACGACGACATCCTCGCCGGCGGCGACGGCAACGACGTGCTGTTCGGCCAGCGCGGCAACGACCTCCTGATGGGCGGGGCCGGCGACGACCTGATCTACGGCGACCGCGCCTCGAACCTCGCGGAGACGGCCTCGGACAAGCCGGCGGTCGTCAACGCGATCCGGCTGATCGGGGCGGCGCCGGAGACCGGCCTCGTGCTGCCGCTCGGCGGCGAGGTCGTGGTGCCGGCCGCCAACCTCGTCCCCGGCGCGCTCGGCGCCGGCGCCCCGCGCATCGAGGTCTATCCGGCGATGGCCGGCTTGGCCGCCGACATCGCCGGCTCCGACCCGATCCGGCGCGGCGACGGGGCGCGCCTGACGGTCTACGCCTCGCTGGTTCCGAGCCTCTACGGCACCAACGGCGTGCTGGCGGGCAACGACACCATCGAGGGCGGTGCGGGCAACGACACGATCTACGGCGACAGCGGCGAGACCTACACCCTCGACGTGACCGCCTACGCCGCGCTCAACGCCCAGATCGACAAGGTCTCGGCCTCCATGGGCGACCTGCTCGGTGTCTTCGCCACGCTCGGCCGCGGCGTCGACCTGATGCAGGGGGCCGCCGGCCGGACGATCGCCTACGGCAACGACACCATCACCGGCGGCGACGGCGACGACGTCATCGTGGGCGATGCCGGCCGCACCATCGTGCGCGGCACCGGACCGCTGCGGAGCCAGAGCGTCGAAGCGGCGCTGGGCCTCAGCGACTTCCTCTCCGACATGCGCGCGGTCCTCACCGACCTCGCCATGACGGGGCGCGCCGCCCAGGCGCCGGTCACGGCGCGGCTGGAGACGATGGCGGGTCTGCCGCTGAACCAGCTCCTCGCCTACGGCCTGCCGGACGCGATGCGCACGGGCCATACGCTCTCGATCGGCAACGACACGATCGAGGCGGGTGCGGGGGACGACCTCGTCATCGGCGACACCCTGGTGATGCTCCAGCCCGGCGTGGCCCGCGCGCTCGCGGCCTTCGATCCGGCCCGGGCCCAGGACGCGGCCTCCGTCGAGGCGGCCGTGGCGGCGCGGGCAGCGGAGCGGTTCACCGCGATGCGTCTGCATCTGACGGCGGACTTCCCCGTCGACCTGAAGTCGGCAGCCCTGCACTGGTTCGTCACGGTCGGCGCCCGCGGCGACCGCTTCCACAGCGGCGGCGACCGGATCACCGGCGGTGCCGGCGACGACCTGCTGATCGGCGATACCGGCTTCATCCAGATCCCGGCCGCCAGCGCGGCCGAGGGCCGGGACGTGACCGCCGCGAGCCTCGCCGAGGATCGCGCGCAGGTCGATGCCCGCGTCCTCGGGACCGGCAGCCTTGGGCTCGGCGGGGATCTCGACCCGTGGACCCGCTCCGCCTGGAACGCGCTCGCCGGCAGCGTCCTCGGCTGGCGCAACCCGCTCTACTACGGCCTGGCCTGGGACAGCCCTTTCGGCTTCGCCGGACCGCTGAGCCTCACCGCCGGCTACCGCGGCTGGATCGGTGCGGCTCGGGATGCCCGGTTCGACCTGCAGAGCGTCCTGTTCGACGTGCGCTTCGTCATGGGCGTCCCGGACTCCGCGACGCCGGCCTCCGGCGTCTATGCCGGGACCATCACGGCGGGCGAGGACATCATCGCGGGCGGTGCCGGCAGCAACCGCATCTTCGGGGCGCAGGCGACGCTGGTGCCGAGCGTCAACGCCGACGGCCGGATGATCGGGCCGAACGCGCTGACGGTGCTCCTGCCGGGGACCGGCCTGAACCAGGGCAGCTTCACCCCGGCGCTGTTCAAGGACAGCATCGGCGTGATCAACACGGCCGGCTCCGACACGCGCTTCATCAACTTCCGTTACGGCATGCCGGTCGCCGGGCAGTGGGGCGCACCGTCGGTGGCGAGCTACGCGGCGACCTACGGCCACGCGGCCCTGGGCACCCCGTCCGCGGTCGCGCCGTGGCTGTCGGCACCGCAATACGGCGTGCCGCAGGGCGCCTCGACGGGGGCGGATCAGATCAGCGAGGGCACCGACGGCGTCTCGCTCGTCGGCTTCTACAAGAAGCGGGCGATCTGGACCTTCGATGCCGGCCTGTCGCTGCCCTCCTCGATCCTGGCGACCGCCGCCAGCACGCTGAACCCGGGCGCCGTCGCCAGCCGGCCGGCCACCATCGAGGCGGTGGCCCACAAGCCGCTGGTGCCGAAGGACGTGATCCGCTCCATCGAAGGCGGCGACATCGTCCTGCGCGGCAAGGAGCGGCCGGCCGCCGCCCCGTCGAAATACGCCACGTGGTTCTTCGACGAGGCCAAGGGCAGCCTCGTGGAGCAGGCGAAGGACGAGGACGACATCCTCTTCCTCGCCAAGCGCTTCGGCGATCCGACGCTGCCGTCGAAGTGAGGGCCGGCGGCCTGCGGGCCGCCGCGGCTTCGGCCTTTCGAGGAGGGGCGAGTCTTTCAGCCGACTTCCGGCTGATACGGTTTCCGGTTGATTACTTCGGTCGCCGTCGCCCCTCTCCTCCC
>NZ_BPRD01000425.1 GCF_022179745.1 Methylorubrum podarium | reverse complement strand
CGCGCGCCTCGTCGGCGGTCAGCACGCCGCGCTCGGCGGCGAGCGGCAGGATGCGCTCCGCCGCGGTGCGGCTGTCGAGGGCGTAGTTCACCTGCACGAAATCGAGCTTGTCCCGCTTCATCACCGCTTCGAGATCGGGGAACTGCTCGTCGCGCCAGACCGTGACGCCGACGTAGCGGATGCGGCCCTTCTCCTTCAGCTCGCGCAGGACGGCGAGGTTCACCTCCGTGTCGATGAGGTTGTGCACGGCGATGAGGTCGATCTTGTCCGTGCGCAGGCGCTGGAACGAGCGCTCGGTCTCGGCCTGCGCCGCCTCCCGGCCGCGGGCCGCGACCTTGGTGGCGAGAAAGATCTTTTCCCGAAGCCCGCCGAGGATCAGGCCGAGCACGTCCTCCGCCGTGCCGTAGCTCGGGGCGGTGTCGATCACCGTTCCGCCGAGCGCGACGAAGCGCTCCACCGCCTCGCGCAGGGGCGCGGTCGCCTCCGGCGTCATCGCCACCTCGTAGCGGCGCGAGGTGCCGATGCCCATGGCCGGAAGCCGCTCGCCGGAGGAGGGGATCGGCCGGGTGATCAGGGGTTCCGCGGCGCGGGACGGGCGCAGCAGGGCCGGGGTGAGCCCCGCCGCGGCGAGGGCAGCGGTTCCCTGCAGGAGGGTTCGGCGGGCAAGGGTGGGAACGGGCGGCAGGACGGGCGGCAGGATGGGCGGCATGGGCGCGGGCCTCCTTCGCGGACGGGCGTTGCCCGAGCGAGATAGGGCACCGAACCGGAAAGGGTCACGGGCGTGGTGCCGCCGCGGCCGCGCCGGCCCCGCGGCTTCATCGTTCCTGCATGGTGGCGGCGCATCATTCCTCCCCCCGCTTCGAACCACCGGGACGGGCTGACGCGGCCGCGCGCCGAGGAAGGGGTTTGACCATGCGATCCGTCATCGCCCGGCACTGGAGCGGCGCACTCGGCACGTGGCTGTCGCTGCTCGTGACGCTCGCCGTCTACCTAGCCGCGACCCTGGCCGTCGTCACCGCGGGCAGCGCGTTCAAAGGCCCCGTCGCGATGGGTCTTCTGCTCGGCGCCTGGGCAGTGCCGGTGATCGCGGCGGTCATCGGAACGCTGCGTTCCGCGCTCCACGGGCTGCGCGACGGCCGCAGCCGGCCCGTGAACGCCCTGGGCGGGATCGTGGCGATCCTCGTCCTCGGTCTCGCGCTCTACGGCACGGTCCAGGATCTGCGGGGACTCCTGTCCGGTGCCTGATGCGTCATCCGATTGATCGCTTCGGTCTCTCCCTCGTCATTGCGAGGCGAAGCCGTGGCAATCCAGGGCGCGCCTTTTCCGGAGAGGTCGCGCGCTGGATCGCTTCGGCTCCGCCTCGCGATGACGGCGGAGCAGAGCCCGAGCGGATCAATCGGACATCGTATGAACCCGGTCGGGTCGCGATCGAACCCGATGCACGCGACGAACCGGTCCAAATAAAGGACCTCAGCCCCCGAACCGGCCGAACGTCACCGCCGTCTCGCCGTAGCTGCGCCGCTCCAGCTCCGCGAAGCCGGGCGGCAGGACCGGGCCGGCCTCGTCGGCCTCCTCGACCAGGACCAGGGCACCGGGACTCAGCCAGCCGCCGGCGCTCGCCGCGGCGAGCGCCGCGGGGGCGAGCCCCTTCCGGTAGGGCGGGTCGCAGAAGACCAGGGAGGCGGCATCCGGGGCGGGTCCGAGCCGGGTCGCGTCGCGCTGGATCAGCCGGGCGCGCGTCTCGCAGCCGAGCGCGGCGATGCCCTCGCGGATCAGCGCGCCGGCCTGGCGCCCCTCGTCCACGAAGATGGCCCGGGCGGCGCCGCGGGAGAGCGCCTCGAAGCCGAGCGCGCCGGTGCCCGCAAACAGGTCGAGCACCACCGCGTCCTCGACCGCATCGTCGTAGGCGTGGGCCAGCACGTTGAACAGGGCCTCGCGCAGGCGGTCGGAGGTCGGGCGGATGCCCTCCGCCTTCGGCCCGGCGAGCCGGCGCCCGCGCCACTCGCCGCCGACGATCCGCACGCCTCAGACCCTACGCGTCACCGCGCGTCGGACGGCCGGGACGGCCGCCGCGCGGCCCCGGCTTGCCGCCGCCGGGACGG
>NZ_BPRD01000424.1 GCF_022179745.1 Methylorubrum podarium | reverse complement strand
CGATCGCCGCCGGCAGGCCGGCGATGCTGCCGACATTGAGCGCCTGGACCAGCCGCAGGCCGAAGAAGGGCCGCTCCCCCGCCTTCGGCAGGCGGGCCAGCGACCAGAGCACGACGCCGGTCGCGACCATGGCGCAGCCCATGATCCCGCACAGGAAGAACAGGAGCCGCAGCAGGGTGCCGGCGAAATGCGCCTCGTGCAGGCCGGTCATCACCGTGACGGTCTTGGCCGCCGGCTTGAGGCCGCCGTCGCGGACCTCGAGGATCTCGCCGCTCACCCCGTCGAAGGCGATCTGGGGATGCTCGTGCGAGAGGCCGTGCGGCTCCTCGAACACCGCGACCACGGTGGCGTTGGCGTCGCCCGGGTTGACGATCGTGAGCCGCTCCAGCGGCTCCGGCCGGGCCGCGACCGCCCGCTCCACCATCGGCCCGATCGGGGCCATCGCGGCGGGCCGGTTCGCCGGCGGGCGCGGGGTGGTGATCCAGGCGGCCTCGGTGAAGAAGGCCTGGGCGTTGCCCTTGTAGGCGGTGGTCACGCCCCAGGGCATGTAGAAGGTCGCGAGGGTGACGATCCCGGTATAGGTGATCATCACGTGGAACGGCAGCGCCAGCACGCCGGTGACGTTGTGGGCGTCGAGCCAGGAGCGCCGGGGCGCCTTGTCGCGGCGGAAGGTGAAGAAGTCGGCAAAAATCCGCTTGTGGGTGACGATGCCGGAGATCAGCGCCACCAGCATGATCATCGCGCAGAGGCCGACGACCCAGCGCCCCCAGAGCGGCGGCATGTGCAGCTCGAAATGGAAGCGGTAGAGGAAGTCGCCGCCCTGCGTGTCGCGGACGGAGGACTCGGCTCCCGTCCGCGGATCGAGCAGGACGTGGCCCGGACGCTCGCCGGGGCGGGTGCGCCAGAACAGGTCGAGCACCGGCCTGTCCTCCTGCGGCAGGCCGATGAACCAGGTGCGGGCCTTGGCGGCGTGCTGGCCGAGATAGGCGACCCCCCGCTCGGCGGCGGCCCCGAGGGCGGCGGCTTCCACCGGCTCCACCCGGGTGAATTCGGGGCGCATCCAGCGGGAAATGTCCGGCCGGTAGTAGCTCGCGGTGCCGGTGACGAAGATCGCGAACAGCACCCAGCCGACGATCAGGCCGGACCAGGTGTGCAGCCACGCCATCGACTGGCGGAAGCTTCCCTTCATGGCGCGTATCCCCGCATCGCCAGCCAGAGGAGGGCGCCGAGCACGAGGGCCGTGCCGGCGACGGTGAGGAGCGCCCGCAGGAGGGTGCGCGTCGCGAAGACCAGCACGACGATGCCGGCCATCACGGCGAAGCTGAGGAGCGTCGCCGTCGCCACCGCCTCCGAGCGCGCCATCGGCAGCGTCAGCGACAGGAGCGCGGTGGCGAGCGCGGCGACGCCGTAGCCGCCGCCCGCCGCCAGCACGACCCGGCCGGCCACCGAGGCCCGTTCGAGCACCGTCGTCCTGCCCTGTGCCGCCATGCCAGGCCTCCTACCAGCGATAGCGCAGGGTTGCAAAAACAGTTCTCGGCAGACCGTAATAGCAGGCCGAGTAGTTGAAGCAGCTCGTCACGTACCGCTCATCCAGTAGGTTCTGGATGTTGAGCTGAAGATCGACACCAGCATAGGCCGGGTCGAACTGGCCGAAATCGTAGGAGGCGACAGCATCGAGCAGGTAGGCCTCCGGAACCCGGAAGGTGTTGGCCGGGTCGCCCCACTGCGTACTGATCCAGCGCACGCCGCCACCGATTCCGACGCCGCGCAGAGGGCCTTCCAGCACGCGGTAATCGACGAAGAGAGAGGCGGTGGCATCCGGGATCTGGACCGGTGTCTTGCCCAGCAGCGACACCTGTCCGCCGGTCAGTTCGTTGAGCGTGGTCGTGGTGTCGCGGGTCACGCGCGCATCGAGCAGCGAGAAGCCGCCGATGATCCTCAGGCCCTCGGCGAGGTTGGCCCGCGCCTCGAACTCGATGCCCTGCACACCGACCTCACCGTTCTGGATGCTGAAGCGGTTGCCGTTGACCGGATCGGGCTGGAGCCGGTTCTGCTGCTTGATGTCGAAAGCGGCGGCCGTGAGCAAGATGTCGGTGCCGGGCGGCTGGTACTTCACGCCGGCTTCGTATTGCCGGCTCGTCTGCGGATCGGGCAGGCGGCCGAGCCCGTTCGGGTCGCCATCGAAGATCGCGCCGCTGACCAAAGGCTCGAAGGCTTCCGAGTAGCTGACATAGGGCGAGAGCCCGATTTCCGAGCGGTAGAGCAGGCTCGCCCGGTAGGTGAAGGCTTCCGAGCGAGCATCCTGAAGCGTGGTGAGCCGGCCGCTCGGCAGGCTGTAAGTCGGCCCCTCCTGCCGCGCCCGGTCGTAGCGGCCGCCGAGCGTCAGGATGAGGTTGTCAAAACGGATCTGGTCCTGGACGTAGGCGCCGGTCTGGCTCGCGGCGATGTCCTGGAACGAGGTGAAGGGCAACGGAGTCAGGCCGAGGTTGTTGTTGGGATTGAGCAGGTCGAGCTGCGGCGCGTTCGGGAAGCCCGTTCCGTAGGTGGTGGTGCGGATCGTTTGGTGATCGATGCCGAACAGCAGGGTGTGATCGAAGATGCCCGTGGCGAACCGGAACTCGAGGTTGTTGTCAGTGGTGTAGGCGTCGATGGCGACTTTGGTGCCGCCGTAGCCGCGGGACAGGAAGCGGCCGGCCCAGGAAGGGCCGTTGCCCTGGAACGCGGTATAGACCGAGCGGTAGTCTCCCTCGCTGTGCAGGTACCGCGTGGACGAGTGGAAGCGCACGCTGTCGTCGAAGCGGTGATCGAAGATATAGCCGATCGAGCCGATGGTGCGGTCCGATCGCTCGTAGCTCTGGTCGCCGTCATAGAAGGTTGGGGGCAGGTAACCCAATCGCCCGCCGGGAATGCCGAAATTCGTCGGGAATACGGAGCCCTTGGCCGGGACCGCGCCGTAATAGCCGGAGAACGGATCGCGCTGATAGCGGGCGAGCACGGTGAGGTTGGTGTCGGCGTCGGGACGCCAAGTGAAGCTCGGTGCGATGAAGGCGCGCTCGACCCGGGTGAGATCCACGGGCCCGTCGCCCATGCGACCCGAGGCGACGACGCGATAGGCGAACTGATCGGCCAATCCACCCGTTCCGTCGCCGATGGGCCCGCCGACATCGATGCCGCCGCGCACCTCGCTGAAGCCGCCACCCTGAGCGAAGATTTCGCGATGGGCCACGAACTGCGGCAGCTTGCTCACGAGGTTGACGAGGCCGCCCGGGCCCGCCTGCCCGTAGAGGACCGAAGACGGTCCCTTGATGACGTCGACGCGCTCGAGATTGTAGGGATCGACCGACGGATAGGCGTCGCGGCTGCCGGGCAGGCGCAGGCCGTCGAGGAAGGTCGGGGCGGCAAATCCGCGGATGAAGAACTGCTCAAGCCGGGTCGAGCCGGCGCCGCCGCGCTGCTCCACCGAGGCGCCCGGCGTGTAGCGCAGGGCCTGGTTGATGGTGAGCGCGTTCTGATCCTCGATCTGCTTGCGGCCGACGACGGAGATCGACTGGGCCGTCTCCAGGATCGGCGTGTCGGTCTTGGTCGCGACGGTGCTGCGGCTGGCGACGTAGCCGGGCACCGCGCCCAGGGCGCCGCCGGCGCCGTAGAGCGCGCCGCCGAGCGTGGCGCCGCGGCCCTCGCCGGTCACGCTCAGTTCGGACAGTTCGATGGCGCCGGCCGCATCCTGGGCCTGGCCCGTCCCGGCGAGGCCGCAGAGGGCCGTTCCCGACAGGACCGTCGAGGCCAACAGGCGTGAAGGCCAGCCCGCACGCGGAGCCGGCCGAGCGGAAACGCCACGATCTTCGAACATCTTTTCCGGTACGCTTTTAGCTTAGGTTATGAGAACCCAAGAGGGCACGACGAACTGCGTGCCGCGTATCGCAAGGACCGAATGATGCGTGCAAGATCTATGTTTTATAACTGTTATAAATACAGATACTGGACTCGATGATCCGGTTTGCGCGCAACCCTTCTACTTGTTCGATATTTTTTGCAATCTGTTGCGATCTTGCATCGGCCGATCTTGTCTCCTGAGAGGCAGGCGGAGGAGGTTCCGGCGGGATCCTACAGATCCGATCCGCGCAGAACCTGCCGGTGATCGAGAGGATCCCAGATCCCTTCGAAGACCGGCGCGGGCCCCTTCGGCCGCTCGCGGGCCGGCATCACCGCGGCCGGAACGAGCGTCTGTTCCAGGGCGGGCGCGACGAGCAGCACGGTGGCGGCCGTGCCGATCGCGCACAGCGCCGCGATCATCCAGCGCGGCATCTCCCAGCTGTGGAGGAGGACGGCCCCGGCCGCGAGGAGCGCCAGGGATCCGACGAGTTTGGGAAACATCGAAGACTCGATCCGAACGAAACGGCACCGCCGGTGCGAACGGGATGCCAGGCGTCCTGTGCCGGATCGGGACGCCCGGTCCGGGAGGCGTCTTGCGAAATAGTGATCATGCCGGGTGTGGCGCGAACGATATTTCATGTTAGGCGGGTGCAACGGTTCCACGATTCCGAACGATCGGGAGCCGATCCCGTGCGCCGAGAAAGGCCGAACCAGTGGCAAGCATGCTGTCCGTGATCGCTCTCCTTCTTGCCCCCGTGGGGGCTCTCGCCGTCGGGACCTGGGCCTTCGGGCGTCGTCGCCCCGCGCCCTGATCGCCCGCCGCTCGGCCGGGCAGGGCGGCGCTCCGGCGCGGGACCCTGCCGATTTCCGACACAATGCGGCATCACCGATCAGGCATCGTGGCGCGACTGCCGGCGAAGGGAGACCTTACGCATGACGATCCTGATTCGGCCCGCCCGCGGCCTCGCATCCGCGGCGCTGCACCTCGTCCGCTTCCTGCCGAAGGTGATCCCGCTCGCGCTCGTCTCGATGATCGGTCTGTCGGCCGGGCGGCCGGCGAGCGTCGATCTCGACGGCGACGGCGAGGAAGCGCCCCGCTCCATCGTCTACCGCCACTACATCTGAGCCCATCCGCGCCCGGCTGAGCCGCGTCCGGCCGCCAGGCGGTCGAAAGCCTGTTCGAATCCCTGCTCCGACGCGTGCCTTTCGGGTGCGCGATCGCCGAACCGGCATCCCCTTCGGCGGAGCGCGCGCTAGTCCGAAAGAGCGCCGCGGAATACCGCTGCGCGCATGAAGCCCGAACCGGGCGCGGATACGGTCGGCCCCACAGGATGCGAGGGGCACGACGATGGCCGATGTGACGTTTTCCCAGTCGACGCTTGCCGGTTACTCGGGGCTGGCTTCCGCCCTGCAATGGGGGCCGGACGGACGCCTCTACGTCGCCGAGCGGTTCGGCAGCATCAAGGCCCTCACGGTCGCCCAGAACGGCAACGGCTACGTCGTCACCGCCACGGAATCGATCGACCTGATCCTCGACATCCCGAACCACAACGACGACGGCAGCCTGAACCTCGGCCTCGAAGAGCGCCAAGTCACCGGCCTCCTCGTCACCGGCACCGCCGACAACCCGGTCCTCTACGTCACGTCGAGCGACCCGCGCATCGGCGCCGGCAACGGCGGCGAGGACACGAATCTCGACACCAACTCCTCGATCATCTCGCGCCTCACCTTCGATTCCGCGACCGATTCGTGGAAGAAGGTCGATCTCGTGCGCGGCCTGCCCCGCTCGGAGGAGAACCACTCCGCCAACGGCCTGGCGATCTCGCCCGACGGCAAGACGCTCTACGTGGCGGTGGGCGGCAACACCAATGCCGGCGCCCCCTCCAACAACTTCGCCGGCCTGCCGGAATTCGCCTATTCGGCCGCCGTGCTGAAGGTCGATCTGACGGCGCTCGACGCCATGACGGTCAAGGACCCGAACGGCCTCAACCCCTACCTCTACGACCTGCCGACCCTCGACGACCCCTCCCGGCCCAACAACGGTACGGCGGGCAACGAGAACCCGGACGGCTCGGACGTCAGCGGCCCCTTCGGCGGCCGCGACGGGTTCAACATGGCCAAGATCACCGCCGGCAGCCCGGTTCAGGTCTACTCGCCGGGCTACCGCAACGCCTACGACGTGCTGCTGACCTCCGACGGCAAGATGTTCACCTACGACAACGGCGCCAACAACGGCTGGGGCGGGCGCCCGTCGGATGCCAGCGGCAACGTCGTCACGAGCCAGAACCAGATCCCGCTCAACACCCCCGATCAGGACGGCGGCACCAAGCGGCTCAACTACGACCAGCTCCACGAGATCACGGGGCAGGGCTATTACGGCGGCCACCCCAACCTCGTGCGGGCGGTGGGGGGCCAGGCCGGCTGGATCGTGACGCCGGGGGCGGGCGTCACCGGGGCGACCTTCCTGCCGCAGGGCAGCGCCGGCCTGCCCGCCGACTTCAACTCGGTGATCCCCGCCGGCACCGCAGACCCGCGCCAGAGCGTGTTCTTCGAGGGCGGCATCAGCGACGGGGCGCTCGATACCGGCCAGGGCTCGCTCAACGGGCTGGCCGAATACACCGCCTCGACCACCTGGGCGACGGCCGGCGGCGGCACCACGAGCATCAAGGGCGCCATCCTGGTCACGGATCTCGCGGGCTATCTCCACATCATCCCGCGCAACGCCTCGGGCGGGGTCGACACCACCGTCGGCTCCGCGGGCCAGATCGTGGCGGCGGGCAAGCAGATCGTGCCGATGGGCGGCGGCGCCCCGCTCGGCATCGACGCCGTGGGCGACGGCAAGCCGTTCGCCGGCACCGTCTGGGTCACGACGCTGGCCGACGGCAACATCAAGGTGCTGACGCCGGGACCGACCAACCCGCAGAACCTCGATCTCGACGGCGACGGGATCAACAACACGCTCGACCCCTTCGCCCTCGACCCCGACAACGGCACCGCGGGCACCGACGTGATCTCGGGGGCTGAGACGGTGGTGTTCAACTTCGAATCCGGCTCGATCCCCGGCACCTTCGGCGGCAGCGGGCTCACCGGCGGGATGATCAACGGGCTCGACCCGTTCCTCGACGGCGGCCTCTACACCTCCTCCAACATCATCGCCGGCGGCGCGGGCGGCGTCATCCAGTTGAAGAACGTGCAGGAGGGCGACTTCACGGAGGGCAACAACACCCTCAAGGACGCGCTCCAGGCCGGCGTCACCTTCGACGACAGCGTCGCCACCGCCAACGTCACCATGACGATGGCGAACTGGATCCCGAACGCCACGAGCGACGGCGGCTTCCCCTCGGCGGGCCTGCAGATCGGCACCGGCGACCAGGACAACTTCATCAAGCTGGTGCTGGGCGGGCGCGGCGAGAACGCGTCCGGCAAGTACACCAGCGCGATCTTCGAGACCTCGATGGAGAATCTCGGCGTCGCCCAGACCGCCTCGGTCACCAACAACGCGCTCCTGAGCGCGGCCAACGCGAGCTGGGTGCAGCTGCGCCTCGCGGTCAACCTCGAGACCAACACGGTGACGCCCTATTGGCGCTTCGGCACCGGCGCGGTCTCCTCGGCCACCGACGCGAACAGCGCGTTCACCGCCGGCACCTCCCTGAGCGTGCCGAGCGGCAGCGCGCTGCTGAAGGCGATCCAGGGCGACTACACCGTCGGCGGCAAGGCGAGCGGCATGGCGGTCGGCCTGCTCGCCACCTCCAACGACGGCGCGCCGTTCACGGCGGATTTCGACGGGATCACCATCACGACGACGGCGAAATCGGGCACGACCAACCCGGTCGTGACGGCGATCAATGCCGGCGGCGGGGCGCTGACTCAGGACGGGATCAGCTTCTCGGCCGACCAGTACTTCACCGGCGGCGCCACCTTCATCGACGGCACCGGCGGCAACGGCGTGCAATCGGCCTTCACCA
>NZ_BPRD01000423.1 GCF_022179745.1 Methylorubrum podarium | reverse complement strand
CATGGCCGCCCGGCTCGCCCGCCGCGAGGGGCGGCTCGCCGCCGACCGGGCCGCGCTGGAGGACACGGTGCAGGCCCGCACCGCCGACCTGCGCGCGGCCAACGAGCGGCTGGAGATGGTGGACCGCTCCCGGCGCCGCTTCTTCGCCGATGTCAGCCACGAATTGCGGACCCCGCTCACGGTGATCCTGGGCGAGTGCGACCTCGCCCAGCGGTCGGCGGAGCGCGCCGCCGGGAGGCCCGTGGATCACGGTCCCGTCTTCGCCACCATCCGCAAGCGGGCGCAGCGGCTCAAGCGCCGGGTCGAGGATCTCCTGCGCGTCGCCCGCTCGGAATCCGGGCAGATCGAGCTCGACCGGCGCAGCGTCAGCGCGGTGGCGGTGCTCGGCGACGCCGTCGACAGCGCCGGCTCCGAGGCCGCCCGCCGCCGGGTCGAGCTGGTGCTGGAGCCGGGCGACCACGACATCGAGGTCGATGCCGATCCGGAATGGCTGCGCCAGGTCGTCGAGAGCCTGATCGACAACGCCCTGCGCCACGCCACCGGCCTGACCCGCATCACCGTCTCGCTGAGCGGGCGCGCCGCGCCGCAGGGCAGCCGGGCGCTCATCACCATCGACGACGACGGCCCCGGCTTCCCCGAGGACGGGGACGGCCTGTTCGAGCGCTTCCGCCGCGAGGCCCGGCCGGGAGAGGCGGGGTTCGGCATCGGTTTGGCTCTGGCGCGCTGGGTCGTTGAGCGCCATGATGGCGTGATCAGCCTCGGCAGGGCGGGACAGGGCGGCGCCCGGGTGGTCCTCGACCTGCCCGCGCTCGATGACGGCGTCGTGCCGGAACAGGACGGGGCAGGACACGAGAGGATCGGCGCCGCATGACGACGCGCGTATTGATCGTTGAGGACGACATCGACATCCGCGGCATCCTGGCCCGCGGCCTGGAGGCGGAAGGGTTCTCCGTCGGTGTCGCCGGCCGGGTCGAGGACGCGCTCTCCGCCGCCCGCGACGACGCCCCGGAGGCGGTGGTGCTCGACATCACCCTGCCCGACGGCTCCGGCCACGACGTCTGCCGATCCCTGCGCGAGGGCGGCTATCCCGGCGCGATCCTGTTCTTGAGCGCCCGCGACGAGGTGCGCGACCGGGCCGAGGGGCTGGCGCTCGGCGCGGACGACTACATCGTCAAGCCGTTCGTGTTCGACGAGCTGCTCGCGCGGCTGCAGACCCACCTGCTGCGGCGTCGCGCGGCCGACACGCCGCGCACCGTCTTCACCGCCGGGCGGCTGACGCTCGACACCACCATCCGCCAGGTCAGCTTCGGCGACGCCTCGGCCCGCCTCACCCCGCGGGAGGCGGAGCTGCTTTCCCTGCTGATGCAGGAGGTGAACCGGCCGATCTCCCGCGGCGAGATCTTCGACCGGCTCTGGGCCGGCCAGGGCGGCCTCTCGCTCAACGTGGTCGACGTCTATGTCGGCTATCTGCGCTCGAAGCTCTCGGACTTCGTGCGGCTGGGCGGGCCCATCATCGTCACCGTGCGCGGCAAGGGCTTCATGCTCGACCTGCGGGGCCAGGATTTCCGCCACTGACCGCCCCGCGGCATTTCGTTCCTCCGGCCGGATTCCGGCCCGCGGCTCACCTGAACTTTGGTCGAACCCGGCGCGAACTTGGGAAGAAACGGCAAGCGGGCTCTTGCGGGCGGAGCCGGAATTGGCGATATACCTCCAGCGTGCGAAAACCAGTGCGTCGCCAGTATCTTACGATCCTCTTAATCAAGCGGGATCGGAGGTTCGGGCGTTCCATAAAGTCGAGGAGAGACACCATGAAGTGGGCCGCCCCCATCGTTTCCGAGATCTGCGTCGGCATGGAAGTCACGAGCTACGAGTCGGCCGAGATCGACACCTTCAACTAAGGTGATCTGAGCCGGGTCGGGTTGCGGGCATCAGCGGGTTCTCACCATGCATGTCGTGATCCTGGGCTCGGCTGCGGGCGGCGGCGTTCCTCAATGGAACTGCCGCTGCCCCATCTGCTCCCTGGCCTGGGCGGGTGATCCCCGCGTCAGGCCGCGCACGCAGTCGAGCATCGCGGTCTCTCCGGACGGAGAGCGCTGGCTCCTGCTGAACGCCTCACCCGACATCCGCCAGCAGATCCAGGCCAACCCGCCCATGCATCCGCGGGAGGGCCTGCGCCACTCGCCGATCCACGCGGTGCTGCTGACGAACGGCGACGTGGATCACGTCGCGGGCCTGCTCACCTTGCGCGAGGGCCAGCCCTTCACACTCTACGCCACGCCCGGCATCCTGGCCTCGGTCTCCGACAACCGCGTCTTCGACGTGATGGCGGCCGACGTGGTGCGGCGGCAGACGATCGCCCTCAACGAGACCTTCGAGCCGGTGCCCGGCCTCTCGGTGACGCTGTTCTCCGTCCCCGGCAAGGTGCCGCTCTGGCTGGAGGACGCCTCGCTGCAGATCGGGGCGGAGACCGAGACCACCGTCGGCACGATGATCGAGGCCGGGGGCAAGCGCCTCGCCTACATCCCCGGCTGCGCCCGGGTGACGGAGGATCTGAAAGCCCGCGTCGCGGGGGCCGACGCGCTCCTGTTCGACGGCACGGTGCTGGAGGACGACGACATGATTCGCGCCGGCGTCGGCACCAAGACCGGCTGGCGCATGGGCCATATCCAGATCAACGGCGAGACCGGCTCCATCGCCTCCTTCGCCGACGTCGAGATCGGCCGGCGGGTCTTGATCCATATCAACAACACCAACCCGATCCTGGTCGAGGACTCGCCCGAGCGCGCCGGCGTCGAGGCGCGCGGCTGGACCGTCGCCCATGACGGCCTGACCTTCGATCTCTCATCGGACGCGTGAGCATCGTCCGAAAGGTGGTCGCCGGCCTTTCTTGAGAGACGGTGCCTCGGACCGCAGATGGGGCCGGCCTGGAAGTTTAGTGCCGGACCGAATATATTTTGCACGATACAATCGTGCGGCGGCGGCACTGCTCCTCCCGGTGCCGGGCCCCATTTAAGAAAAGCTCCAGGAAACGCGACTCGAAGCCCGGGGAAACGAAAACGCCATGACCGCCCAATTCCCGCCCCCCGTCCCGGAATCCGAGCAGCGGCTGCTGAGCCACGAGGAGCTCGAGGCGGCGCTCCGCGACATCGGCGCGCGGCGCTACCACAACCTCCACCCGTTCCACCGGCTGCTGCACGACGGCAAGCTCTCGAAGGATCAGGTGCGGGCCTGGGCACTCAACCGCTACTACTACCAGGCGATGATCCCGGTGAAGGACGCGGCGCTGCTCGCCCGCCTGCCGGACGCGCAGCTGCGCCGGATCTGGCGCCAGCGCATCGTCGATCACGACGGCGACTTCGAGGGCGACGGTGGCATCGAGCGCTGGCTGAAGCTCGCGGAAGGCGTGGGCTTCGCCCGCGACTACGTGCTCTCGACCAAGGGCATCCTGTCCGCGACCCGCTTCTCGGTCGATGCCTATGTCCACTTCGTCTCCGAGCGCTCGCTCCTGGAGGCGATCGCCTCCTCGCTGACCGAGATGTTCTCGCCGACGATCATCTCCGAGCGCGTCGCCGGGATGCTGAAGAACTATGACTTCATCACCAAGGAAACGCTCGCCTATTTCGACAAGCGCCTGACCCAGGCCCCGCGCGACGCCGACTTCGCCCTCGACTACGTGAAGCGGCACGCCACCACGCCCGAGATGCAGCGGGCGGCGATGGACGCGCTGACCTTCAAGTGCAACGTCCTCTGGACCCAGCTCGACGCGCTC
>NZ_BPRD01000422.1 GCF_022179745.1 Methylorubrum podarium | reverse complement strand
CGGCGAGGACGAGGCGATGAAGCCCTTCGTCGGCCCGCTCCAGCCGGCGCTGAACGACCTGCAGGCCGCGGTGATGTGGCTGATGCAGAACGCCTTCTCGAAGCCCGACAACGCGGGCGCCGGGGCCACCGACCTGATGCACCTGCTCGGCAACGTCGTGCTCGGCTACATGTGGGGCAAGATCGCCAAGGCGGCGCTGGCGCGGAAGGCCGAGGGCGTCGACGCCGAGCGGATGGAGGCCAAGCTCGTGCTCGGCCGCTTCTTCATGGAGCGGATGCTGCCGGAGACGTCCTTGCGCCTCGCGCGGATCAAGGCCGGCGCCGAGACCACCATGGCGTTGCCGGCCGAGGCGTTTTAAGCAGTCGCTGCAGAAAAGCCCTCCCCCCTCCGCGGGGGAGGGTGCCTCGCGGATGCGAGGCGGGAGAGGGGCCGGCTCAGGTTCATCCGGAAAGGTCGCTCCCCTCACCCGACCCCCTTCGGGGGCCACCCTCTCCCGCGGAGGGGAGAGGGATCGAGGCGACCGGGAAGACGAGGAAGCGCATATGCCCGAGGCCTACATCTACGATCACGTCCGCACCCCCCGCGGCCGCGGCAAGCCGGACGGCTCGCTGCACGAGGTGACGGCGCTGCGCTTGGCCGAGACGGCTCTGCGCGCCCTGAAGGACCGCAACGGGCTCGACACGCGGCAGGTCGACGACGTGGTGCTCGGCTGCGTCGATCCGGTCGGCGAGGCCGGCGGCGACATCGCCCGCGCCGCCGCGCTGGTCGCCGATTACGGCAACCACGTGCCGGGCGTGCAGATCAACCGCTTCTGCGCCTCGGGCCTCGACGCCATCAACTTCGCCGCGGCGCAGGTCATGGCCGGCCAGCACGACCTCACCGTCGGGGGCGGCGTCGAATCGATGAGCCGCGTCGGCCTCGGCGCCTCGGGCGGCGCCTGGCCGGTCGATCCGGCGATCGCGGTCAAATCCTACTTCATGCCGCAGGGCGTCTCGGCCGACCTGATCGCCACCAAGTACGGCTTCAACCGCGACGCCTGCGACGCCTACGCCGTCGAGTCGCAGAAGCGCTCGGCCAAGTCCTGGGACGAGGGCCTGTTCGCGAATTCCGTCGTGCCGGTGAAGGACATCAACGGCATCACCCTGCTCGACCGCGACGAGCACATGCGGCCCACCACCGACATGCAGTCGCTGGCGAGCCTCAAGCCCTCCTTCGTCCAGATGGGCCAGATGGGCGGCTTCGACGCGGTCGCCGTCGATGCCCATCCGGATGTCGAGGCGGTGGACCACGTCCACCACGCCGGCAACTCCTCCGGCATCGTGGACGGCGCGGCCGCCGTGCTGATCGGCTCGCGCGAGGCGGGCGACCGCGCCGGGCTGCGTCCGCGCGCAAGAATCCGGGCGTTTGCCAATATCGGCTCCGATCCGGCGCTGATGCTGACCGGCCCCGTCGACGTCACGAAGAAGGTGCTGGCGCGGGCCGGCATGAGCCTGTCCGACATCGACCTGTTCGAGATCAACGAGGCCTTCGCCTCGGTGGTCCTGCGCTTCCACCAAGCCTTCGACCTCGACCCGGCCCGGGTGAACGTCAACGGCGGCGCCATCGCCATGGGCCATCCGCTCGGCGCTACGGGCGCGATGATCCTCGGCACCGTGCTCGACGAGCTGGAGCGCACCGGCAAGGAGCGGGCGCTGGTCACCCTCTGCATCGGCGCCGGCATGGGCACCGCCACGATCATCGAGCGGGTGTGATCGACGGGGCGGCGTCAACCGCCGCCCGGCCCTGCCATCCCCGCGCAAACGCTGCTAAGGGCCTCCCACGCCGCGCCCTTTTCGATCGGGGTCGGCCCAGAACGCCAATGGGAGACACGCCACGATGACGTCGAGAAAAGCCGCCCTCTGCCTTGCTGTCATGCTGGCCCTGCCGCTCGCGGCGCGGGCCGACGACAACGCCGACAAGCTCGCCGTCGCCACCCAGCTGACCGAGAAGACGGTGCTGAAGAACCTCGATACCGGCTTCTACGGCGCGCTGGAGAAGACCGTCTCGACCATGCCCGAGGACAAGGCCGAGAAGGTGCGCAAGGAGGCCAAGGCCGAGTTCGACAAGCAGCGCAAGGAGCTGCTCGACGGCCTGTCCAAGCAGTACGCCGACAAGTTCAGCCTCGACGAGCTGAAAGAGCTCGACAAGATCTACGAGGACAAGACCTACCAGAAGTTCCAGGCCGTCAACGCCGACCCGAAGTCCGAGGTGAACCTGCTCTCGCAGGCGGTGGTGACCCGGCTCCTGAACATGCTGACGCTCGCCGCCGCCAGCGACCAGACCGGCGGTGCGCCGGGCGGCCTGCCCGGCGGCATGCCGACGCCGCAGAAGTGATCCGCGGGGCGCCGGCCTGACGGCGCTTCAAGCCGAAGCACCGGCGGCCGTTTCCGCCGCCGGTCTTCTCAGATAAGGCCCGAGGAAGAGCGATGACCGAAGCTTTGAAGAACTTCCGCTTCGAGACCGATGCCGACGGCATCGCGGTCGCAACCTGGGACATGCCCGATCGCTCGATGAACGTCATCACCATGGAGGTGATGGCGGAGCTGGAGCGCATCGTCGACGCGGTGGTGGCCGACGAGGCCGTCAAGGGCTGCGTCATCGTCTCCGGCAAGAGCAATTTCTCCGGCGGCGCCGACCTCACCATGCTCCAGGGCCTCGGCGCCGAGTACGAGCGGCTGAAGGCCGCCGAGGGCGAGGACGTGGCCATGCGCCACTTCTTCGAGGAGTCGCGGCGCCTCAGCCTGGTGTTCCGCAAGCTCGAGACCTGCGGCAAGCCCTTCGCCGCGGCGGTGCACGGCCTCTGCCTCGGCGGCGCGTTCGAACTCGCGCTCTCCTGCCATCACCGGGTGCTCGCCGACGACGACAAGACCCGCGTCGGCCTGCCCGAGATCAAGGTCGGCCTGTTTCCCGGCGGCGGCGGCACGCAGCGGGTCGCCCGGCTGATGCAGACCGGCGACGCGCTGCAGATGCTGTTCAAAGGCGAGCAGATCCGCCCGCTCATGGCCAAGAACATGGGGCTGGCCCACGCCGTCGCCCCGGCCGCGGAACTCGTCGAGCGGGCCAAGGCCTGGATCCGCGAGGGCGGCTCTCCGGTCGCGCCCTGGGACGTGCCGAAGTTCAAGGCGCCGTCCGGAAAGGTCTACTCGCCCGCCGGGATGATGATCTGGCCGCCGGCCAACGCGATCTACCGCCGCGAGACCCACGACAACTACCCCGCCGCCAAGGCGATCCTGGCCTCGGTCTACGAGGGCCTGCAGCTGCCGATGGATCTCGGCCTCAAGGTCGAGAGCCGCTACTTCGCCCACATCCTGCGCACCAAAGAGGCGCAGGCGATGATCCGCACGCTGTTCATCTCCATGGGCGAGATCAACAAGGGCGCCCGCCGGCCGAAGGATGTCGAGCCGACGAAGGTGGCCAAGGTCGGCGTGATCGGCGCCGGCTTCATGGGCGCGGGCATCGCCTACGTCACGGCTCAGGCCGGGATGGAGGTCGTGCTGATCGACCGCGACCAGGAGGCCGCCGATGCCGGCAAGGCGCATTGCCACAAGCTGATCACCGGCCAGATCAACCGCGGCAAGGCCAAGACCGCCGACCGCGACGCGCTGCTCGCCCGCATCACCGCGACGCCCGACTATGCCGCGCTCTCGGATTGCGAGCTCGTGATCGAGGCGGTGTTCGAGGATCCGGCGGTGAAGGCGGAGGTGATCGCCCGGGTCGAGGCGGCGCTGCCCGAGCACGCGATCTTCGCCTCCAACACCTCGACCCTGCCGATCTCGGGGCTCGCCCAGGCGTCGAAGCGTCCCGCGCAGTTCGTCGGCATCCACTTCTTCTCGCCGGTGGAGAAGATGCTGCTGGTGGAGATCATCCGCGGCAACCAGACCGGCGACCGCGCCGTCGCCACCGCCCTCGACTACGTCCGCGCGATCAAGAAGACCGGCATCGTCGTCAACGATTCCCGCGGCTTCTTCGCCAACCGCTGCGTGCTCGCCTACGTCAAGGAGGGCCACAAGATGCTCGCCGAGGGCGTGCCTCCGGCGATGATCGAGAACGTGGCCCGGATGGCCGGCATGCCGGTCGGCCCCCTCTCCCTCAACGACGAGGTGGCGCTCGATCTCGGCCTCAAGATCATGCGGGCGACCGAGGCGCAGCTCGGCGAGAGCGCGGTCGATCCGGACCAGAAGCGGCTCCTCGTCGCGATGGTCGAAGGCCACGGCCGGCTCGGGCGCAAGAACAAGCGCGGCTTCTACGACTACCCGGAAGGCGGCCAGAAGAAGCTCTGGCCGGGGCTCGCCGAGATCCAGCCGGACCGGCTCGACCCGGACGGCATCGACATCGACGAGTTGAAGCACCGCTTCCTCGTGGTGCAGGCGCTGGAGGCCGCCCGCACGATGCAGGAGGGGGTGGTGATCGATCCGCGCGAGGCGGATGTCGGCTCGATCCTCGGCTTCGGCTTCGCCCCGTTCACCGGCGGCGCGCTGTCCTACATCGACTTCATGGGCGCCAAGGCGTTCGTGGCGCTGGCCCGCGAACTCGAAGCCAAGCACGGTCCCCGCTTCACCCCGCCGGACAACCTCGTGGCGATGGCCGAGACCGGCGGGCGCTTCTACGACGCGCTGAAGCAGGCGGCGTAGAGCATCGTTCCGAAAGGCGGCCGCCGGCTTTCGGAAAGAGGCGATTGCCGCGATCCGGGCGCCCTTTCCCCCCGGGGAGGGCAACCCTCCGCCGCGGAACCGAAAAGCTCCGCTTTCGTTCACCGCCCGACTGCTGTGAGCGAACCGGAGTTCCCCTTGTCGACCCTCATCAAGATCCTGATCGCGTTCTTCCTGCCGCCGATCTCGGTGCTGATGACGAACGGGTTCGGGCTTCAGTTCCTCCTCAACATCCTGCTCTGCATCCTGTTCGTGCTGCCGGGCTCGATCCACGCCCTCTACCTGCTCCTGCGCGACCGCTGAGGGATCAGGCCGACCCCGCGAGGGCGTCGCGCTGCGCCCTCAGATGGGCCATCAGCCGCTCGACGAGACGGCCCGGCGGGCGTCCCGCCGGGTGGATCATCACCGTTTCGATGGTCAGGCGCGGCCGGAACGGCCGCAGCACGATCGGCAGACCGGTGAGCGCCCGCGCCGGCAGCGGATCGACGATGGCCACGCCCAACCCTTCGGCGACGAGGCCGCAGCGGGCCGCCGTGTACTGCGCCGTGAAGGCGAAGCGCGGCGCGAGGCCGGCGTCCGCGAAGGCCGCCTCGACGCCGCGCTGCAACGGGCCCGGCGCACCCGCGATCATGGGCTCGTCCGCGAGGTCCGCCACGGCCACCGTCGCCCGGCTCGCCAAGGCATGCCCGGGGGGCAGCGCGCAGACCGCATCGACCGCGAGGAAGGGCTCGCGGACCACCGCCCCGTAGCCTGAGCGCGGCCGCACGAGGCCGAGATCGCATTGCCCCGACGCGGCCCAGGACCAGATCGTGTCCGGGCTCGGCACCTGCACCGCGACGTGGACGCCGGGATGGTCCCCGGCGAGGCCGCGGATGGCCCGCGGCAGCAGGCGGTCGGCGAGCGAGGGCTGGCAGGCGACGCGCAGCGGGCCGGTGCCGAGATCGCGGATCCGGCCCGCCGCCGCGCGCAGGGCGTCGAGCCCGGCATAGGTCCGCTCGACCTCGCGGGCGAAGGCCTCACCCTCCCGTGTCGGCAGCGCGGCGCCGTGGCCGCGCACGAACAGCGCGAAACCGAGATCGGCTTCGAGTTGGGCGATGGCGCGGCTGACATGCGGCTGGCCGATGCCGAGCGCCGCGGCGGCCCGCGTCATGCCGCCGTGGCGCAGCACCGCGCGAAACAGGTCGAGATGGGCGGGGTTCATCATGCCTTGATTGCATGGATTGCGCCATTCGAGGCATTTGACGGCATGAGGCTGCGATGGTGTCAATGTCCCGGCCGCGCCCCGTTGATGCCGAGAACCGATGCTTCGCCTCCTGCTTCCGTCCCTCCTCGCGCTCGGCGCGGGCTTCAGCATCGTGGTCCAGCAGGTTCTCAACACGAACCTGCGCACGGCCCTGAACTCGGCGGCATGGTCCGGCTTCGTGAGCTACGCCGTCGGCCTCGCCTGCATGGCGCTGCTCATCGTGGCCCTGCGCGATCCCCTCCCCTCCGCGGGCGTGGCGGCGCGCATTCCGTGGTGGGCCTGGAGCGGCGGCGTCTTCGGCGCGCTCTTCATCGGGCTCGCCATCGTCCTCGTGCCGCAGCTCGGCGCGGCGGCCTTCATCGCGCTCCTCGTCGCGGGGCAGATGCTCGCCTCGGTCGCCTTCGACCATTTCGGCTGGATGGGCCTCGCCCAGCGCCCCCTCGACGGCCCGCGCCTCGTCGGCATCGCCCTGCTGGTCGGCGGCGTGATCCTGATCCGGCGCTGACCGGGCTCAAGCGCCGATCGCCTGCAGCACGATCTCCCGCCGATGCCCCCGGTCGCGGTGCTCGATCAGGTAAATCCCCTGCCACGTCCCCAGGGCGAGGCGACCGTCGCGCACCGGCACGGTCAGGCCGGAATCGGTCAGCATCGTGCGGATATGGGCGGGCATGTCATCCGGCCCCTCCATCCCATGGACGTACTGTAAGTGGCGCGGGGCGAACCCGTCGAGGGCGGTCATCAGGTCGGTCCGCACGTCCGGGTCGGCGTTCTCCTGGATCGTGAGCGAGGCCGAGGTGTGCCGGCAGAACACGCTGACGAGGCCGGAGCGGAGGCCGCTCTCCGCGACGAAATCCGCCACCGCGGCGGTGATGTCCGTAAATCCCTGGCCGGGCGTGGCGACCGTCACCCGCGCGCTCGCCTGCCGCGTCGCCGCGCCCGCCGAAAAGCCTTCGAGCGGCCCGATCTTTCCGGCGCTTCTGCCCGCCTGCCTCATTCCGATGCCTCCATCGCCGCACCCGGCGCGACCTCGCGCTCGCCGCGGGCGAGAATCCGCTCCAGCACCTCGATCCGGTCGGCCTCGGCCGGCGGCTTGTCCCAGCGGATGCGGCTGACGCGGGGAAAGCGCATCGCCACGCCCGACTTGTGCCGGGTCGAGCGCTGGACGCCCTCGAAGGCGATCTCCAGGACCAGCCCGGCATCGCGGCCGTAGGCGACCTCGCGGACCGGGCCGAAGCGCTTGGTCGTGTGGTTGCGGACGTAGCGGTCGAGCTTTTGCAGCTCGGCATCGGTGAAGCCGTGATAGGCCTTGCCCACCGGCACCAGCTCCTCGCCCTCCGCCCCCTCGCGCCAGCAGCCGAAGGTGTAGTCCGAGTAGAAGGACGAGCGCTTCCCGTGGCCGCGCTGGGCGTACATTATCACCGCATCGACTACGTAGGGCTCGCGCTTCCACTTCCACCACGGACCCTTCGGCCGGCCCGGAAGGTAGGGGCTGTTGAGGCGCTTGAGCATCACGCCCTCGATGGCGTCGGCATCCGCCCCGGCGCCCGCCGAGGCCGGGTCGGCGCGGGCGGCGGCCACATCCTCCCAGGTCGCGAAGGGGACGAGGGGCGAGAGGTCGATGCGGGCGTGGTCGAGACGCCGCACCAGGGCCTCGAGCCGCGGCCGGCGCTCGCCGAAGGGCAGCCCGCGCAGGTCTTCGCCCTCGGCCGACAGCACGTCGTAGGCGCGGACATGGGCGGGGAATTCGTCCAAGAGCTTGCCCGTCACCGCCTTCCGGTTGAGCCGCTGCTGCAACACGTTGAAGCTCTGCACCCGCCCCTCGCGCAGGATCAGCAACTCGCCGTCGATCGCGCCCTCGAAGGTGATCGCCTCGGCGAGATCGGGGAAGGCGTCGGAGATGTCCTCGCCGGTGCGCGAGTAGATTTTCTGGATTTGCCGGCCTTGAGCATCGCGTCCGCCGGCGAGCTGCACGCGGATGCCGTCCCATTTCCACTCGGCGGAGAACGCCTCGGGTTCGAGCTTCTCGAGGTCGTCGAACTCTTCCACCGGGTGCGACAGCATCGGCGGGCGGAACGGGGCCGGGTTGCGGCTCTCGGGCCGCTCGGCCCTGCCCTCCACCCAGGCGAACAGCTCGGTGTAGGGCGGTTTGAGCCCGTGCCAGACCTCCTCCACCGCATCCGCCTCGTGCCCGCCGAGGGCGCCGACCGCGGTCTTGGCGAGCCGCGCCGAGACGCCGACCCGCAGGTTGCCGGTGACGAGCTTCAGCAGCGCCCAGCGCCCGGTCTCGTCGAGCGCGTCGAGCCAATGGGCGAGATGCTGCGGCAGGGCGCGCTTCGGGGTGGTGGCGAGGGTTTCGACCACCTCCGCGAGGGTGGGGACGGTCGGGGGCGGGTTGTTGTGGCCGAGACCCGGTGCATCCCCTCTCCCCGCGTGCGGGGAGAGGGCTTCGGCGACTTCGTCGTCGCCGAAGCGAGCCGGCAGGCGATGGTGAGGGGGCTTGTCCGATGGAGCCTCACCCGGAAGCGCCCCCTCACCCTCGCTACCGCCCGTCGCGCCGACGCCCCCAGTTGGGCCTGCCCGACGTGGGTCCTGGGGGGCGGAGCTTGGGTAGACCCAAGTTCCGTGGTCGTCGCGACCCTCTCCCCGCGTGCGG
>NZ_BPRD01000421.1 GCF_022179745.1 Methylorubrum podarium | reverse complement strand
AGCCGGGCGCGATCGGCGATCTGCGAGAGCTGATCGGCCATCAAACCGTCGATCCGGATTCCGTCGGCCAGCGCCTGCATCAGGCCGAGCATCTCCTCGCGGAGGCGCAGGGACGGGGGCGATGGGGCGGGCGTACGATCCGTCACGGTGTTCGCAGACATCTGGCCGGTCACGGGACGAGGCTGCCGAGAGACGGAACCGCCAGCCATCGCATAGGATAGTGTCCACCGCTTTTCTTGAGAACGGACCGTTCCCGTCCCGGCCGTTCGCGCCCGACGCTCCGGGCGCTCAAAAGAGAAAGGGGCCGCCTCGCGGCGACCCCCTCTTCCGATCTTCGATGGATGCTTGGACTTAGAAGTCCATGCCGCCCATGCCGCCGCCCGGCATCGCCGGAGCGGGGCTGTCCTTCTTCGGCGCGTCGGCGACCATGGCTTCCGTGGTCACCAGCAGGCCGGCCACCGAGGCGGCGTCCTGAAGGGCGGTGCGCACGACCTTGGCCGGGTCGACGATGCCGGCCTGGATCATGTCGACGTACTCTTCGGTCTGCGCGTTGAAGCCGAAGGTCTCGGAGCCGGTGTTGTCGGTGATCTTGCCGACGACGATCGAGCCCTCGACGCCCGCGTTCTGGGCGATCTGGCGCAGCGGAGCCTCGAGCGCCTTGAGCACGATCTTGATGCCGGCCTGGACGTCCGGAACGTCGGACTTCAGCTCGGCGACCGCCTTCTTGGCGCGGAGCAGGGCCGTGCCGCCGCCCGGAACGATGCCCTCTTCCACCGCGGCGCGGGTGGCGTTGAGCGCGTCGTCCACGCGATCCTTCTTCTCCTTGACCTCGACCTCGGTCGCGCCGCCGACGCGGATCACCGCGACGCCGCCCGCGAGCTTGGCGAGACGCTCCTGGAGCTTCTCACGGTCGTAGTCCGAGGTGGTCTCCTCGATCTGCGCCTTGATCTGGCCGACGCGGGCCTCGATGTCGGCCTTCTCGCCGAGACCGTCGATGATCGTGGTGTTCTCCTTCTCGATGCGGACGCGCTTGGCGCGGCCGAGCATCGGCAGGGCGACGTTCTCGAGCTTGATGCCGAGATCCTCGGAGATGGTCTGGCCCTTGGTGAGGATCGCGATGTCCTCGAGCATCGCCTTGCGGCGATCGCCGAAGCCCGGAGCCTTCACCGCCGCGACCTTCAGGCCGCCGCGCAGCTTGTTCACGACGAGGGTGGCGAGCGCCTCGCCCTCGATGTCCTCGGCGATGATGAGCAGCGGCTTGCCGGTCTGCACCACGGCCTCGAGCACCGGCAGCATCGGCTGCAGCGAGGAGAGCTTCTTCTCGTGGATGAGGATGTAGGGATCCTCGAGCTCGGCGACCATCTTCTCCGCGTTCGTGACGAAGTACGGGGAGAGGTAGCCGCGGTCGAACTGCATGCCCTCGACGACGTCGAGCTCGGTCTCGGCGGTCTTGGCCTCCTCGACGGTGATGACGCCCTCGTTGCCCACCTTCTGCATGGCGTGGGCGATCATCTCGCCGATCTCGGTGTCGCCGTTGGCGGAGATCGTGCCGACCTGGGCGACCTCTTCGGAGGAGGCGACCTTCTTGGCGCGGGCGGTGATGTCCTTCACCGCGGCCTGGGTGGCGAGGTCGATGCCGCGCTTCAGGTCCATCGGGTTGATGCCGGCGGCGACGTACTTGGCGCCCTCGCGGACGATCGCCTGGGCCAGCACCGTGGCGGTGGTGGTGCCGTCACCGGCGATGTCGTTGGTCTTCGAGGCCACTTCGCGCACCATCTGGGCGCCCATGTTCTCGAACTTGTCGGCGAGCTCGATCTCCTTGGCGACCGTCACACCGTCCTTGGTGATGCGGGGGGCGCCGAAGCTCTTCTCGATGACGACGTTGCGGCCCTTGGGGCCGAGGGTGACCTTGACGGCATCCGCGAGGATGTCGACGCCGCGCAGCATCTTGTCGCGAGCGTCGGCGGAGAAACGAACGTCTTTCGCTGCCATGTGAGTACCTGCCTCAGATGAGAGTATCGGAAAGCCCTGAAGCCTGCGGGAGCGGCCTCGAAGGGCGATGGAACGGGGTCGGCCTTAGGCGGCGACGACGCCCATGATGTCGGATTCCTTCATGATCAGGAGATCCTGGCCGTCGATCTTGACCTCGGTGCCGGACCACTTGCCGAACAGAACGCGGTCGCCGACCTTGACGTCGAGGGCGTTGACACGGCCCTGCTCGTCACGGGCGCCGGGGCCGACGGCGACGATCTCGCCCTCTTGCGGCTTCTCCTTGGCGGTATCCGGGATGATGATGCCGCCCTTCGTCTTCTCTTCGCTCTCGATGCGACGGACGACGACGCGGTCGTGCAGCGGACGGAACTTCATGAGCTGCCCTCTTGCTTCGAAATGGCGGTTGGTCTTCATGCGGCCGGGGGCGACCGCGCTCCACCTGTTTGTTAGCACTCTAAGCAAGTGAGTGCTAACGACGGCCGCGAGATAGGCGCGGGCCGATTTCGAGTCAAGGCGCAGCTTCCTAACGGCTGCGGCGTTTTCGCACGAATTTCTCGCGCAGCCCGGACGAGACGGACGATTCTTCCCGATGATGAGCCTGCATGGGGCAAACGGCGCCGTCGAGCACGGCGGCGCGGAGGGCGGCGCGAGCCTGCCCGATCACGCGCTCTGGATCGACCTGAACGATCCGACCGCCGAGGAGGCCGAGCAGGTCGAGCGCAAGACGGGCATCCGCGTGCCCTCGCGCGCGGCGCTGAGCGAGGTCGAATCGTCGAGCCGCCTGCGCCGCAACCGCGACGGCCTCTCCCTCTCGACGCCGATGGTCACCTTCGACCGTTCGGATTTCAGCCTGAAGCCGCTGGGCTTCCTGCTGAATGCGGACCACCTCGTCACCGTGCGCTTCCACGAGATGCGGGCCTTTGCGGCGGTCAGAAAACGTGTGGACGACGGCGATGGCGACGGAGGGTCCAGCACGCGGATGTTCCTGCTCGTGGTCGAGGAACTGGTCGACAACCTCGCCGACCTGCTCGAGGAGATGTCCGGCGACCTCGACTCGCTCTCGACGCGCATCTTCGATTTCGATTCCGGCGCCCGGCCCGGTGCCCGCAAGGGCGATTCCACCGCTCCCAAGCGGCGCGACCTCGCGCTGCGCCGCCTGCTCCGCTCGGTCGGCCGCCACGGGAAGTCGTTGTCGAAAGTCCGCGCGAGCCTGCTCGGGCTCGGGCGCATCATCGCCTTCGCCAAGAGCGAGTGCGGCCAGATCCTCAAGGCGGACGATGCACCGCGCTTCGATACCCTGGCGGGGGACATCGCCTCGCTCGACGAGTTCGAGACGCGACTCTCCGAGACCGTTCAATTCCTGCTCGATGCCACGCTCGGCCTCATCAACATCGAGCAGAACAACGCCTTCCGCATCCTCACCGTCGTATCGGTGGTCGGCGTGCCGCCGACGCTCGTCGCCTCCATGTACGGCATGAACTTCAAGCACATGCCGGAACTCGACTGGGTCTACGGGTATCCCTACGGCCTCGCGCTGATCGCGATCTCGGCCGTCGTGCCGCTGCTCTATTTCCGTTCGAAGGGCTGGCTGTAAAGGCGCGGCTCTGACCGCTCGGCCCGAACACATGAGCTGAGTTCTCGACAAAGACAAGACAGGTCTTTTTCGAGTTATGCGGAATGGAATGCGGCCTCTCTGCCGCATCACGCATTGAATATATAAATTCATCAAATAATGAGATAATTTTCATCTTATCTCGAGTCATCTACTGATGTCAGGCCGCTCT
This sequence comes from Methylorubrum podarium, assembly GCF_022179745.1. GTDB lineage: Bacteria > Pseudomonadota > Alphaproteobacteria > Rhizobiales > Beijerinckiaceae > Methylobacterium > Methylobacterium podarium. The sequence goes on along the minus strand of NZ_BPRD01000421.1, from coordinate 4,045 downwards.
TTCCTGCCGAGAGCCGCACATTTTCATCTTCGGCCTGCAAACTGAGGTATTGCGCCTCGCGCCGAAAGCATGAAAATATCGCCGAAATTGATAAAATCCTTTGATTCGCAGGTTATTTGCCGTCTCACCAGGAGTGGGTCGATGGAAGTACCGGATTTCGTCAAGACGATCCTTCGCAACGCCGCGCCGACCCTGTTGACGGCTTTGGGGTTGCCGCCGCCGTTCAGCAACATCGCCGCCTCCGTCGTGACCGGCGTTCTCGACAAGTATCTGCCGCAGTCGCCGGTCGCCTCTCCGCCCGCGACGAAGCCGCCGCTCACGCCCGAGCAGGTCACGGACATCGTCCGCACGAAGGCGGACGACCCTCAACTGATCCTCGACCTCAAGAAGGCCGAAGCCAGCCTGCGACAGTACGAACTCGATGCCGGCATCCGCTTCGCCGAACTCGAGATCAAAGACCGGCAACGGGCCGGCGACTTTCAGCAATCGACCGGATTGGCGCTGCGCAGCTTCAACGTCGGCATGGCGATCGTGATCCTCGCGGTGGCCGGCATGTTCATGATGATCGCCGGCGCGCTCTACATCTCGCTCGGCGGTTTCACGTTCGATCCGGGAAAGGCGGAACTGACGACCGCCGCCTTCAGTCTGATCGGCACCGCGGTCGGCTTCATCAACGGCATCGCCGCGACCATCGTCTCCTTCTACTACGGCAGCAGCCAGGGCTCGAAGGAGAAGAGCGACGTCATCTCGACCGCCGTCCGCAATCTCGGCGAGGGCATCGAGCGCGTCGCCGCGCGCGAACCCACCGTGATCGCCGCACCTGCGCCCGTACCCGCGCCGGCCCCGGACGCGGACCCAGAGGTGGCCTCGCCCAAGTTGCTGGAGCCGGCCAAGCCGGCCGATGCGAGCACCCTCACCGACGCCCTTCCCGGCCTGACCAAGCCGCACCGGTTGTTCCCGGACAGCGTGGCCTGGAACCTCGGCGCCGCCGGGATCGGCGTCGACGGTGCGCAGCCGCAGGGCACCTACGGACAGCCTCTGACCGTGCGCAAGATCTGGCTCAAGTACGGCGAGGCCTGCGCCGCCAGCGCGCGGGCCTACGGCGTGCCGGTCGAACTGATCGTCGCGACGATCGCCACCGAGAGTTCCGGCGATCCGACCGCCCGCCGGCGGGAGCCCAAGATCAACGACGAGAGCGTCGGCCTGATGCAAACCCTCGTCCGCACGGCACGGGGCGCCCTCGGACGCGGCAGCCTGCGGGGCGACGATCTCCTCGACCCGGCAACCTCGATCGCCGCCGGCACCGCCTACATCGCCCAGCAGCGAGCGCAGACGCATTTCGACCCGCCGCTGGTCGCCGCCGCCTACAATGCCGGCTCCCTGCGTCGCGACGACAGCGACAAGAACCGCTGGCGGACCCATTGCTACCCGGCTGGGACCGGCCAGCACATCGACCGCTTCGTCGCCTGGTTCAACGACTGCATGGAAGTCGCGGGCAAGGACGGTTGGGGCGGCGGTGGAACTCCGAGCTTCGCCGTCGCTCTCACAGGGGCAGGAGGCGCTGCGACGAAGCCGGCCGCGCCGTTCGTCGCCGGCACCGGCACGGGGACGACCTTTCCGCCGGCACCGGATTTCGTCCCTCTGAAGAACACCGCGGCCCGGCAGGCGCTGTTCGGGACGTTCCAGTACGTCCTCGATCCCCAACCCGACAATCCGGAGCATATCCGGATCACGGACGGCTGGGACAAGAAGGAGATCGTGAACGTTCAGGTCACCACCCTCGACGTCGCCGGCAGGAAAGGGCCCTTCGCCTTTCCGTTCAACCGGAAGGCGGCGCCGCAACTGCAGGCGCTCTGGGCCGCGTGGGAGAAGGCCGGGCTGCTCGACCGCATCCTGACCTTCGACGGCAGCTTCGTGCCCCGGCTCATCCGCGGATCGCAGGCCTCGCTCAGCTGCCACGCCTTCGGCGCAGCCTTCGACATCAATGCCGCCTTCAATCCCCGCGACAGGATCCCAGCGACCATCGACAAGAAGGGATCGGTCCGCGAACTCGTGACCATCGCGAACGCCCACGGCTTCTTCTGGGGCGGACATTTCAGGACCCGCCTGGACGGCATGCATTTCGAGGTCGCCAAGCTGCTGTAGCCCCGCCGCCTCTCGCCCGACCGATTCCGGATTGGCCCCGGCCTCGGCGTGCCGGGGCCTGTCCGTTCAATCTTTCTTTGGGTCTCGCCTCAAATCTGCCCTGGCGCGTTCCGAACGAGCGGCAGATCCGAGCGAGCCCGATCCTTCATGGCCGTCATCGCCGCCTTCATCCTCAATGCCGGGCTGAATTTCGTCCTCGGCATCGCCATCGCCCGGATGCTGGGTCCGGCCGATTTCGGCCGCTTCGCCCTGGCGACGGCGGGCGCGGTGGTGCTCAACACCCTCCTGTTCGAGTGGCTGCGGCTCTCGGCGACGCGGTTCTACTCGGCGCGGGTGCGCGAGGCCGAGCCGTGGATCCGCCGCGGGCTCGACCAGGCCTACGGGGCCGTCGCCCTGGCGCTGTTCGCCGCCGCCGCCCTCTGCGCCGGGCTCGGGATCGCCGTCAACCCGACCCCCGAGGGCCGGCTGGTGATGACCGCCGGCACCATGGTCGCGGCGATCGGCATCGGGTTGTTCGACTACCACGCGGCGCTCGCCCGCGCCCGCTTCATCGGCGGCGCCTACCTCCGGCTGGTGGTGTGGAAGAACGCGCTCGCCTTCGTGCTGATGGCGGGCACGGCGTGGCTGTTTCCGCAGCCGGTCTGGGTGCTGATCGCGGGGGGCTTGAGCCAGTTCCTGGCGGTGCTGCCGATGCGCAAGGTCCTCGGCGACGGGCTGCTCGGGCACGCGCCGGCCCTGCCCCGGGGCAAGGCCCGGGAGACCCTGCGCCTGTTCGCGGTCTACGGCCTGCCCCTGATCGCGGCCAACGCCGTCTACCAGATCATGCCCTTCCTCAACCGCGCCGCCATCGCCGGGACCGCGGGCTTCGCCGAGGCCGGCTACTTCGCGCTCGCCGCCGATCTCGGCTCGCGGGCGTTTTCCACGCTCGGCGCGGCGCTCGACCTGCTCCTGTTCCAGATCGCCGTGCAGGCCGAGGAGCATCACGGCCGCGAGGCCGCCGAGACCCAGGTCTCGCGCAACATCGCCATCGTGGTGGCCCTGCTCCTGCCCTGCGCCGCCGGCTACTGGGCGGTGACGCCCGCGCTCCAGGCGCTGATCGTGCCGGAGGAGTTCCGCGGCCCGTTCGCCGACTATACCGACTGGCTGATCCCGGGGCTGCTCTGCCTCTCGATCATGAACTTCGCCCTCAATCCCGTCTTCCAGATCCGGCGCCGGACCAGCCCGGTCGTCTCCGCCGCCCTCGTCGGCCTGGCCGTCAATGGGATCGGCATCCTCCTCCTGCCGCGGTTGATGGGGCCGCAGGGCGTCGCCGTCGCGCAGACCCTGGGTCTCACGGCGGCCGTCGTCGTGCTCGGCGGCAAGGCGCTGATGGGCGTCGAACGGCTGCGTCTGCCGGGCCGCGACCTCGCCCTGACCGCGGGCGCCTGCCTCGCCATGATCTTGAGCGTCCTGCCGTTCCGGGGCCTCGAACCGGCGCTCGCCCTGCCGGCCTGCGTCGCCGTCGGCGTGCTTGTCTACGGCGCGCTGGTCTGGTTCCTCGACATCGCGGGGCTTCGCACGATCGTGCGGGAGCGTTTTCCGAAGCGGCTTCCCGCGGCCGCGCGGTGACTTCGGCTTGCCAGCTTCGCCCAATCGGGGTTTGAGTCCGGCCTTTCGAGAAACGTTCAAAAACACCCCACGGGACGGAAACGATGACCTCATACGCGCCGGCCAACGAGCAGGAGGCGGCCGCCATCGTCGCGCAGGCCGCCGGCCGGTCGGAGCCGCTGCGGCTCGTCGGCGGCGGCACCAAGGCGGCGTTCGGCCGTCCGCCCCAGGACGAGGCGACGCTTTCCGCGACGGGGCTCACCGGCATCACCCTCTACGAGCCCGCCGAGATGGTGGTCGCCGCGCGGGCCGG
>NZ_BPRD01000420.1 GCF_022179745.1 Methylorubrum podarium | reverse complement strand
GCGCCGAGCCCGGCGCCGTCCGCATCCTGGTTCGCGCGCCTGCGCGAGACCGTCCGCACCAACATGACCAAGGGGGCCTGACCGTGGGCGCGTTCCTCACCCTGTTCCCGGTCCTGATGCAGGTCCTCGGGCCCGTCCTCTAGAAAGTCATCCCGGACGAGGGGAAGCGCGCGGAGGCGCAGGCCGAACTGCAGCGGGCGATGCTCGATCAGAAGGCCGACCTGAACAAGGCCATGGCCGACGTGATGAAGGCCGACGCCTCCTCGGAAAGCGCCATGGCCCGCAACGCCCGGCCGATCGTGGTCTATTGGGCGCTCGCCATGATCACGTGGGTGGGCGTCGCCTCGCCGATGATCGGTCTCCAGGCCGAGACGATCGCCGCGCTCAAGGGCGTGCCGGAAGATCTCTGGTCGCTGCTCTCGGTCGGGATCGGCGCGTACATGCTCGCCCGCTCGGTCGACAAGATCGTCCCGCAGGTGCTCGCGAAGTAGCCCTCCCTTGATACCCGATCCCCTCCCCGCTGCGGGGGAGGGTCACCCACGCGATCGGCCTGGCCGGCGCGCAAGGATGCCCGCTATGGACACCTCGTTCCTCGCCGCCGGCCCGATCTCCTGGACGCAGGTCGTGGCGCTCGCCCTGTTTCTCGTCGGCCTCGCCAAGCTCGCTGACTGGATCACGGGCAAGCTGCGCGCCGGAACGAAGGACGCGGTGTCCCCGCTGACCATCGACATGGCGGCGGCGAAGATCGAGATCCGACAGCTCGACGAGAAGCTCAACGCCTTCAAGATCGAGGTCGCCCGAACCTACGTGACCGGCGACGTCATCACCCGGCTTGAGCGGCGGATCGATGATCTGGTGTCTTCAGTGCGCGACGAGATGAAGGAGACGCGGCGCGAAATGCTTCAGGCAATCACCGGCCGACCGCCCGGCTGATCCCCGCTATCCACAGCCGTCCACGCACCGCCCCGGGGCTTCGGCCTCGGGGCTTTTTTCGTGCCCGCAATCTGGCCGTCTGCGGGGTAGTTTTCGCTTTGCTAAGTCCGGCTAAGATACCGATAATCCTATCTGACAAATTTCCTTCTTTTGCGCAAAATGTGTTGTTTTTCAGTGTAATCATCCTTTCTGGGGGACAGGGGGTCGTCGGTTCAAGTCCGGCCACTCCGACCATTCCAAGCCGCCGTACCGGACCGGTTTGAGAGCAGCGCCAAGGTTGTTTTCCCTGTCCGATGCCGGTCGGGGTCGATCGGGAGCCTGCGGATTTTTCCGACTCCGATCCTTCTGCTGCAGATTGAGCGGGATCGCTTCGCGGCGCCGGCCAGCAGCGTATCGCGAACTTTTGTATCGAAGCGAGGCTCGATCTCAGGGAGCGCTTGCACTGCCATGGACTCCCATTAACCGTCTTTAAAGTGCAGACACTTACACTCTCGGAACTGGCAATTGATCTCGCAGAAATGCGATAAATCTGTCATTTGAGAAATACAAGAATTGCTTGGGCGGATGTTCCGGGGTTGAGCGTGACCAGCCTGTTGACGAACATCTCTTCGATGTCAGCTTTAACGACGCTCAAGAGCATCACTCATAACCTCGACATCACGAGCCGACGGATTTCCACGGGGCAGCGCACCTCCAGCGCCTCCGACAACGCCGCTTACTGGTCGATCGCGACCACCATGCGCACCGACAACGCGGTGCTCTCCGCGATCCGGGACACGCTCGGCCTCGGCGCCGCCGCGGTCGACGCGGCCTATCAGGGCACGTCCTCCGTGCTCGCCGACCTGCGGAGCCTGCGCGCCAAGCTCCAGACGGCGCTGCAGCCGGGCATCGACCGCGCCAAGGTCCAGACCGAGGTCGGGGCCATCCAGGACCGGATGCGGGCCACCGCGCGCGCCTCCGGCACGACGGACGAGAGCTGGCTCGCCATCGATTCCGCGGCGGGAGGGCGGAGCGTCCGGCAGGTGGTGTCCGGCTTCACCCGCGACGCGTCGGGCGCCGTCCGAACCTCCAGCATCCCGATCGAGTCAGGCGCGATCGCCCTCTACGATGCCGGTACCGCGCAGGTCACCGTGCCCGCGACCCCGGCCCGCATCACCGCCGGCGCGGCGATCCCCGGCGCGACGGACCTGAGCGGCACCGCCTCCGTGCGCTTCGACCTGAGCGTGGACGGTGCGCCGGCGCGCCCGATCGTGCTCAGCGGGGCGACCATGATCTCGGCAGCCCGCGACCTGACGGCGGTCACCCCGGACGAGCTGGTGCGGGCGATCAACAACCTGATCGCCGCCGATCCGGATCTCGCCGGCACCGTTCATGCCGGCCTCGACGAGGCCGGGCGCCTCTGGTTCGAGACGACGGAAGCGGGCGCGGGCCGGACCCTCGCCCTCGACCGGACCGGCGCGTCGGGGCCAGGTGTCGATCTCGCGGTGAATGGCGGCTTCGAGGCCGGCTTGGCGGCCTGGACGGTCGGGGCCAACACATCCTGGAATCAGGTCAGAGCGCCGGCTCGGTCCGGGACGGCCGGTTACGCCATGGGAACCAGCGGCACGCCGACGACCGTCTCGCAGACCCTCGCGACGGTGCCCGGGCAGTCCTACCTGCTGAGCTTCTGGCTCAAGAACGATCCCGGCGGGACCAGCAACTTCTTCAAGGCGGATTGGAACGGCGCCACCGTCGTCGCCCGCGGGGCCGACCCGGCCGGGCCCTTCATCGAATACCACGTCACGGTCACGGCGACGGGGCCGACTTCCGTCCTGACCTTCGAGGCGCGGCAGGATACCAACTGGTGGTATCTCGACGATGTCTCGGTGACGGGCACGGGCGGTGCCGACGTCACCCTCGGCTTCGGCGCCGGCGCGAGCGACCATCGCGTGGCCGCCGGCTCCGATGCCGCGACGGTGGCGGCCCGCGGTCTCCTCGATACGGTCGATCCCGCGAGCGGCGTCTCGGTAGACACGATCGACCTGACGGCGATCGGCAGCGGCACCGCCGCGGACGCGGCCCTTGCCCGGGCGATCGACACGGTCGAGCGGGCCATCGCCCGCGTGACGGAGTCCGGCGTACGCCTCGGCGCGAGCCGCACGCAGATCGAGGGGCAGCGGAGCTTCCTCGACACCCTGATGAAGGCCAATGACCGCACGATCGGCATCCTGGTCGATGCCGATATCGAGGAGGAATCGACGAGGCTGAAAGCGCTCCAGACGCAGCAGCAACTCGCCGTCCAGGCGCTCTCGATCGCCAACGCTTCGAGCCAGGCCGTGCTCTCCCTCTTCCGGCCCTAAGACGACGGAGCCGTCGAGGAGCGGACGGAAACTCCCCCGATCACGACGTCTCAGGGCTGAGGGCCGACAGCCTGCGGCCGGAGGTCGGACCGGCGCAGCTTCACGATCGTCTCCCGCAGCCAGCGCTGGCTCGGCACGGTGTCGTTCGAGGCGTGCCAGATCATCGAGATGGAGACGTCCGGCAGCGCGATCGGCGCCGGGCTGACGGTCAGGCCCATGCTGTCGGCGAAGAAGCGCGCGAGCCGCGCGTGCATCGTGGCGATGACCGGCGCCTGCCGCACCACGAAGGGCATCACCGAGAATCGGGGTGAGGTCAGGGCGATGACGCGCTTGCGACCGATCTTGGCCAGCGCGTCGTCCACGACGCCGTGGGCGCTCTCCACGAGGCTGGTCAGCAGGTGGGGAAGCCGCACGTAGTCGTCGAGCGAGATCGGCGCGCTCACCCCGACGAGCTCGGCGTTGAAGATGCAGAGGTAGCTCTCCTTGTTGAGGATCCGGCGCTTGTGGTGCGTCTGGCCCTGCTCGAACACGCCGATGCCGAGATCGACCCGCCCCGTATCGAGATCGTCGAGGATGCGGTGCCGATCGACCGTGTGCAGCAGGAGCTTCACGCCCGGCGCCACCGCCTGCAGATGCGCGATGAGCGTCGGCATCAGCAGCACCTCGGTCGAATCCGGGATGCCGAGGGAGAAGGTGAGGTCGGCCGTGGCCGGATCGAACGCGTCCGGCGGCCGCGTGATCTCCTGGATCTGAGACAGCGCCGCCTGCACCGGCGCCATCAGCGCCAGCGCCCGCGGCGTCGGCCGCATCCCGTCGGGGGCGCGCGTCAGCAACTCATCCGAGAAGGCGGCGCGCAGCCGTCCTAGGGCATGGCTCATCGCCGACTGGCTGATGCCGATCCGCCCAGCTGCCCGCGTCACGCTGCGCTCCGTCAGCAGCGCGTCGAGGGCGACGAGCAGGTTGAGATCGAGGCGACCGAGATGCACGTGATCGATGCGCATTATGAAATCGATCCATTTGATTCATGGGCGTCGGTCCAGCACATACAGTCTCACGAAGCGACGGGGAGCCCGCCGCCGAAAAACGAGGCTGATCTCAATGTCCAAGACATTTCTCTCGCTCACCACCGCCGCGCTGGCCCTCACCGCTCTCGCGACGGCCTCCGCCCGCGCCGACGAGGTCGGCGGCGTCCACAACGTCAAGACGGTCGGCGCGCTCGCCCTGGAGACCCAGGGTCTGGCGACCAGCGATCTCTCGGTCCACCGCCAGGGCGGCTTCGCCCTCCCCGGCTCGGTCCAGTGGATCGATACGCCCTCCGATCAGGTGAGGACCCGGCAGGCCGCCTTCTGAGCCGGTCCCGTGAGACGCACGGCCGGGCCGCACGATCCTCCGGCGCCGTACGGCGCCGGAGGCATTTTTGAGGGCTTGTTTGACGGGCTGATCCGATCAACTCCCCTCATCCTGAGGTGCTGCGAAGCAGCCTCGAAGGAGGGCTCCAGAGGTCGCGCGATCCCTGGAGCCCTCCTTCGAGGCTCCGCTTCGCTCCGCACCTCAGGATGAGGGGAAGGACCGGAAAACCGTGGCATCGCGCCGGCTCGGTGTCGAAGAGCGAAGTGATACTGGCGCTGAGACCGACGATCACAGTGCCCGTTCCGCCGGCTTGAACCGGGCGAACCGCAGCGCCAGCATCGGCAGTACGGCGAGGTTGAGCACCGTCGAGGTCGCGAGCCCGCCGAGGATGACGAGCGCCATCGGCCCCTCGATCTCGCGGCCGGGCTCGCCCGCCCCGAGCGCCAGGGGCAGCAGGCCGAGGCCGGTGACGAGGGACGTCATCAGGATCGGCACGAGGCGGTCGGCCGCCCCCTCGATGGCGGCCGCTTCGGTCCAGGGACGGCCTTCGGCCAGCACCATGTGCTCGTAGTGGGCGATCATCATGATGGTGTTGCGCAGCGAGATGCCGAACAGCGTCACGAATCCGACGATCGACCCAAGCGAGATCACCGCGCCGCTGAGCGCCACCGCCAGCACGCCGCCGACGAAGGCGAAGGGCAGGTTGACGAGGACGAGGACGAGGTTGGTCAGCGAACCGGTCACGACGAGGAGCAGCAGCACGATCCCGAGACCGGCCAGCCCGGTGTAGAGCGCGAGTTCGCGCCGCGCCTTGGCCTGCGTCTCGGCCGCGCCGCCGAAGCCGATATCGATGCCCGAGGGCAGCGCGACCTCGCGGGCGATCTTCCGCTTCGCCGCCTCGGTGAAGGAGGCGACGTCGCGGCCCTCCACATTCGCCGTCACCACCCGCACCCGCTGCGCCCCGACATGGCCGACGGCGTAGCGGCCGGCGGTCTCGTAGATGTCCGCCACCTGGGCGAGGCGGATATAGCTTCCGCTCGGCGTGCGCAGGGGCAGGTTGCCCAGCGTCGAGAGGCGCGTGCGCACGGCCGGTTCGAGCACGACGACGACGTTGAACACGGCGTTGCCCTCGTAGGCTTGGCCGACGATGTCGCCCTGATAGGCGGTGCGCACGATCTCCAGGACCTCGATCGCGTCGAGGCCCCAGTGGCGCAGGTCGGTCGGGCGCAGGCTCACATTGATCTGCGGCAGGCCCGGCGGCGATTTGAGCTGGACGTCGGCCGCGCCGCGCACCTCGGCGAGTTCGCGCGCCACGTCGCGGGCGGTGGCCTCGATCCGATCGAGATTCGAGCCGGTGACGCTGACCACGACCGGCGCGGTGAAGCCCGAGACGACCTCCTCGATGCGCTCGGTCAGGAAGGTTTTGAGCGAGAAGCTCGCCCCGGGCGTCGCCGCCATCAGCGCGCGGATGCCGGCCTCCGCCCGCTCCTGGGCCGCGCCGTCGAGGCCTGGTTCGAGATCGATATGGATCTCGCTGTCATGCGTGCCGCCGAGATCGTAGCCGGCCTCGGCGCGCCCGACCTGCTGGGCGACCGCGCGCACGCCCGGCACCGCCTTCAGCCCCGCCGCGACGCGCTCGCCGAGCCGCAACGTCTCCTGCAGCGAGGTGCCCGGCGCCGAGGCCATGTGCAGGATGAGGTGGCCCTCCTTGAGGTCCGGCAGGAACACGCCGCCGAAGAACGGCACCGGCAGCGCCGCCGCCAGCGTCAGGACGAGGCTGGCGGTGAAGACGAGACGCGGGTGGCGGTTGAGCCGGGCGAGCCCGCGGACATAGAGGCTCCGCACGCGGCGGCTCACCGGGGCCTCGCGGGTCGGCAGGTTCGTGCGCCCGGCGAGGAGCAGGCGGGCCAGCGCGGGCGTCACCGTCAGCGCCACGGCCAGCGAGGTCAGCACGGCGAGGATGTAGGCGAGCGCCAGCGGCCCGAACAGCCGACCGGGCACGCCGGTCAGCGCCAGCACCGGCAGGAACACCAGCAGCACCGCGAAGGTGGCGTAGGCGACCGAGACGCGCACCTCCAGGATCGCGTCGAGCACCACCCGCGCGCCGGGCCGGGGGACCGCGGCGCCCCGGTTCTCGCGCAGGCGGCGCATCACGTTCTCGACGCCGATCACCGCGTCGTCCACGACCTCGCCGATGGCGATGGCCAGCCCGCCGAGCGTCATGGTGTTGAGGCTCTGGCCGAACAGGCCGAGGGCCAGCACCGCGCCGATCAGCGAGAGCGGGATCGCGGTGGCGCTGATCAGCGCCGTGCGCCAGTCGGCCAGGAAGACGAACAGCACGACGACGACGAGGATGCCGCCGAGCGCGAGCGCCTGGACGACGTTGTTGGTGGCCTGCGTCACGAAGTTCGCCGGCCGGAACAGGTCGGTGCGCAGGGCGATGGCGTCGCGCTCCAGGCCGGGACGCAATTCGGCGAGCGCCGCCTCGACCCCCGCCGTCACCTCGAGGGTGTTGGCGCCGTACTGCGCGCCGACCATCAGCAGCACGCCGGGCTTGCCGTCGACCAGGGCCGCGCTGATCGCCGGCTCCGGCCCGGCCACGACGTCGGCGACGTCGCCGAGCACCACGCTCGCCCCGCCCTCGTTGATGAGCACGGTGCGCGCGACCGCCTCCGGGGTCAGCGACTGCCCCTCGGTCTGCAGGGTGATGCGCTGGTTGATCGTGTCGACGAAGCCCGCCCCGCGCACGCCCGTCGCCTTGCGGCCGGCGGCGAGGACATCGTTGAGGCCGATGCGGAAGCGGACCAGATCCTGCGGCCGGACCTGGATGCGGATCGAGCGCAGGTCGCCGCCGTAGACCAGCACCTCGCCGACGCCGGGGGCCGCGAGCAGGCGCAGGCGCAGGCGCCAGTCGGCGACCGTGCGCAGGTCCATCAGCGACCGCGTCGGCGAGGTCAGGCCGATGAGGAGCACCGAACTGGTCGAGGAGGTCAGCGCCGTCATGGTCGGCGGCAGCACGCCCTGCGGCAGCCGCGCCGTCACCGCGGCGAGACGCTCGTTCACGAGCTGGCGCGCCCGGTAGATGTCGCTGCCGGAGGCGAAGGTGGCGGTGATCACCGACAGGCCCTGGATCGAGTTCGAGCGCATCGTCGCCAGCCCCGGCAGGCCGCCGATCGCGACCTCCAGCGCCTGCGTCACCAGCACCTCGACCTGCTCCGGGTTGAGGCCGGGCGCCTCGGTCTGCACCGTCACCGTGGGCGGCGCGAATTCCGGGAAGACGTCGTACTTGGCTGAAGCCAGGGCGACGACGCCGTAGACGGACAGCGCCAGGACCAGCGCCAGGACGATGCCGGGCCGTCGCACGGCGAAGGCCACCAGGGCGGCCTGGAGGCCCGAAGGGGCGGGCGTCGCGGATGTCGGATGCGGCGCGTCGATCCGCGCCGTTCCGCGCGCGGGCGGCTGGTCGAGCATGCTCAATCGTCGTCCGCGTCGGCGGCCTGGATCTGCCCTTTCAGCTCCTCGGACAGGACGGCCTGCGGCCCGGTCACGACGATCTCCGCTTCCGCACCGAGATCGTCCACGACGTAGGCGTCGTCCGAGATCGGCGCGTCGGCCTTGAGCGGATGGCGGGCGAAGGCGTCGTCGCCGACGCTGCGGTAGATCCAGGCGCTCCCCTGCCAGTGCACCACCGCGCTCTCGGGCACGGCGATGCCGGTCGTCTCGCGCTCCGAGGTCAGGAAGGCCAGCGTGCTCATGCCCGGCAGGAGCCCGCTGTCGCCGGCCACCGTGTAGAAGTAGCTGACGCCCTGGATGCGCTGGTCGGTCCGGGTCGCGGGCGAGACGTAGCGCAGGGTGACGCGCTCGCTCTGCGGCGGGACCTCGGCATGGGCGATGGCCGGCGGCGCCTTCAGCGTCTCGCCGGGCGGTAGCGTCACCTGCACGAGGAAGTCGGTGCGCTCGATCAGCCGGGTGATGGCCGGCGAGCGCTCGACGATGGCGCGGCCGATCACCGTTCCCCATTCCTGCTGCGCGGTGGCCGCGAGCGTCCGAAGCTGGGATTGCGCCGCGGCGAGCGCCGCCTCGTCGGTGCGGAAGGTGCCCTCGGCCGTCTCGAGCTGGACCTTCGTCGCGTACTGGCCGAGGCTGCGCGCCCGGACATAGGCCGCCCGCGAGACCTCCGTCTTGGCCTCGGCGGTCTGCAGCTGCGCCTTGGCGCTGGCGTAGCTGTTGGTGAGTTCCGTGACCCGCGCGAGGTCGAGGACCGAGCCGAAGGCCTGCACCTCGATGCGGTGGGCCATCCGCTTGAGCCGCGCCGTCTCGACGCCGATCCGGCTCTGCTCCTCGTCGCTCAGACGCACGACGGCCCGGCCGCCCTCGACGGCGACCCGCGCCGACAGACCGTTCGCGGCCGGCGGCTGGTGCGCGGCCGGCGTCATCGCGCTGGACAACCGCGCCTGCAGGTCGGAGAAGATGGGGCCGGCATTCACGCGCAGGCCGGCTCCGGCATCCGTCAGCACGAGCGCGCCGAGCGCACCCACGCCGAGCGCCAGCCCCACGGGCAGGACGACCCGCCGCCGCATCACACCGCCTCCACAGCCCTCGCGTTCTCCGCGCGATTTGCCACTTTTGCCCGGTTTTGTTTGCGAGGTCTACCCGGATCCTGGGCGATCCCCATCTTCGCGGCGACGGGCGCGATCCGCCGGCTATGACGGCCGATGATGACGCCGTCCGCCCTCGAATGTCACCCCGCGACACTGGACAGACGCGGACGATCCGCCGATGAAAGGCGGCCCCTTCCAAGCGAGTCCCGAGAGCCGTGATCGCGGTCAAGAAGTTTCTGAAGAAGGCGCGGTTGCCGGCCCTGACGACGCGGCGGGCACCGTCCTCGATCGTCCGCACGCCGCTCCCGGGCTTCGACCCGATCTATTACCTCTACTGGTATCCGGACGTGCGCGCGTTCCCGCAGGGTCCCCTCGTCCACTACATCCATTACGGCTGGCGGGAGGGACGCGATCCAAGCGCCGGTTTCAGCACCGAGGGCTACCTGAGGGCCAATCCCGACGTGCGCGAGAGCGGCTGCAACCCGCTCGTCCACTTCGTCGAGTGCGGCCTCTCCGAGGGGCGGCGGGGCTGGAACAAGAATCCGGACGCGCCGCCACCGAAGCCGCACCCGCTGGATTATCAATCGGGCAAGCTGCTGCCGCCTCCGAGCCGTGCGCCCGGCAATTGAGGCTGGCCGGCCCCGTTGACGCGGGCGGGCCGCTATGGCTGTAGGCCGGATGTTTCCCGTGAGGATTGAATTGCGTCATGACTGAAGGCGATACGCTGGCCAAGGCCCTGGCCGACGTCCGGCAGCGGATGGCCGACCTCCAAGTCGAGTACGAGCGCGTCTCCATCGAACTGGCCAAGCTCCGGGTGGCGGAGAAGTCGCTCGCGGCGATCGTCGAGGGCGCGCCCCTGGAGGGCGTCCTCGGCAACGGGAGCCAGGCCGCGCCGGCCTTGTCCGGCGAGGCGCGTCCGGGGCGCGGCGGCGGGCGCGGCAGCCGCGGGCCGCGGGCCAACTCGGCCAAGGGACGGCTGAAGGCCCTTCTCGAGACTGCCGGACCGCAGGGCCTGTCGCATGCCGAGATCGCGCGGCGCCTGCCCGACGTCGCGCCCAACACGCTCAACACCTATCTC
>NZ_BPRD01000419.1 GCF_022179745.1 Methylorubrum podarium | reverse complement strand
CGATCTCGCCGGGATCGTCGAATTCGAGGTGATCGGGCGGGCCGCCGCCGTGGATCTCCTTGTGCTCGATCACGATCTGGTTGAACCAGATGTAGCGGAAGAACTCGGGCGCGTAGAACTTGTATTCCTGCCGCCCCTTGGCGACGATGCGCAGCCGGTAGGCCTTGCCGGCCTCCAGCTCGATGTCCTTATTCTCGACCACGAAGTCGTTGCCCTCCTCGTTGCCGAGCACGAGGTCGGGCAGGTTCTGCCGCTTCTTGGTGAGGTCGAGGGCGCCGGCCGGAAGTACGGCGAGCATCAGGGCCGCGGCGGCGAGGCCGAGGCGCGTGGTCCAGGTCATGTCGCTTCCTCCGGTCTCTCGTGTCCGCATCGTCCCGGAAACCGGCAGGCGCCGCTCGGGACGATGCTTGGCCGGCGACTATTTCTTCGAGATCGCCACGCCCCAGGGCAGCAGCCCGACGGGGATGCTCTTGACCACCTTCAGCCCGTCCACGTCGATCACCGAGACGTCGTTGGAGGTGCCGTTGGTGGTGTAGAGCTGCTTCTCGTCGGGGGTGAAGGCGAGCTGCCAGACGCGCTGGCCCACGGGCAGGTACTTCTGCACCTCGTAGGTCTTGGCATCGACCACCGCGACGCGGTTGGCGGGCCCGAGCGCGACGAAGGCCCGGGTCCCGTCCTTGGTGAGGCGCACGCCCACCGGCTGGATCTGCTCGTCGGTGACGCTCGGGATCTTGAAGGTGATCTTCTTGATCACCTTGCGGGTGGCGACGTCGATCACCGAGACGGTGCCGCCGACCTCTGCCGAGACCCAGAGGAACTTGCCGTCCTGGGAGAACTCGGCGAAGCGGGGGCGGGCATCGACCAGCACGTTGTCGATCACCTCGAAGGTCTTGGTATCGATGAAGTGGGCCATGTTGGTGGTCTCGGAGGTGTTCACGAGAACCTTGCCGTCCGGCGACAGGCCCATTCCCTCCGGCTCGACGCCGACCGGCACCTCGGCCAGCACCTTGTTCTTCTCGATGTCGATGATGGTGACCTGGCTGTCGTCCTCGTTGGCGACGTAGAGCGGGTTGCCGGTCTGATCGAGGATGAACTGCTCCGGGTCGGGCCCCGAGCGCAGCGAGCGGACCACCTTGCCGGTGGCGGTGTCGAGCACGTCGATGCGGTCGTCGTCGCTGGCGCAGACGAACAGCTCCCTGTCGTCCTTCGAGAGGGTCACGCCGCGCGGGCGCCGCCCGACCTTCCAGGTCGCGGTCACGGCCATGGTCGCGGTGTCGATCACCGAGACGGTGTTGGCCTTCTCGTTGGTGACGTAGGCGGTGAAAGCCTGCGCCGTTTCGATCATGCCGAACCACGTGCCCGCGAGCACCGCGCAACCCAGCCCCGCCCTCAAGCGAGCGACCATCGGCGTCCTCCCTGTCGTCTCCGGCGCGTCTTCGCGCGCCCGCATCGAAACCTGTTGCAGCGACATGGTCCTCGCACGCCGCCGCTCAAACAAAAAACCGGCGATGGACGGCCGATGGCCGGGTGGTCGATTGCCGCATCGTCCCCCGCCCGGCCCTAGGCCCGGCCCTACCGGAGCTTGCACGTCGTCTCCGGCTCGTCGGCGCCCAGCGTGTCGAGCGGCGTCCGCTGGTGGATGAAGCCCTGCTCGGGCGCCACCGAGACCATCGCCTTGGGCTGCACCACGATGATCGGCTGGCGCAGCTGGTGGTCCCAGGGCCGGTAGGTCAGCGACACGCCCTTGTAGGCGGGCAGCGAGAAATCGGGTTTCACGAGATGGGCCGCGAGCGTGGCCGGATCGGTGCTGCGGGTCTGCGTCGCCGCCTCGCCGACGGTGCGCACGGCCGCCCAGACCTGATAGTCGAGCGGCCGCATCAGGCGGCCGGCGAGCCGGCGGAAGCGGTTCTGCGCCTGGGCCGCGCCCCAGGTCTCCAGGGTCGGGTGCCAGGTGGTGGCGATCAGCCCCTGGGTGCCGCCGATGGGACGCGGATCGATGGTGCGGTACGGGACGTAATCGCCCCAATCCCCCTCCTCGTCGGCGACGATCGCCATGTCGTAGTCGAGCCCGCGGGTGAACACCATCGCCTCGGCCCGGGTCGGCGTGTCGCCGCGGGCCTTCGCCAGGGGGCCGAAGGTCCAGGGTTTCTCCGCGGTGATCTTGAGGCCGAACTTGCGGGCGGAGTTCCGCAACGCGTCGGCATAGGCCTTGTCGCGCTCGGTCGGGCCGATGATCAGGAAGATCTTTCGCCAGCGCATCAGCGTCAGGTACTGCGCCAGCGCATCCGTCTGCATGGCGCGGCTCGGCAGGACGTGGAACAGGTTGGCGCGGCAATCGGCCCCGCGCAGGCGGTCGTCGGGCGCGCCGGCATTGAGGACGACCGCCCCCGTCTCCTTCAGCGCGTCGGCCACCGCCAGCACCTCGGCGGCGGGCAGGGTCAGCACGAAGAATCTGACGCCCTTGGCCGAGAGATCCTTGGCCGCCTGAACCGGATCGCGCTCGCCGTCGAGGGCGACCTCGTCGAGGGCGAAGGTCTGCTTGGTGAAGCGGCCGGTGGTGTTGTTGTCCTTCACCGCCATGCGCGCGCCGGCGATGCCGAGATCCTCGGGGTCGGCCTCCGCGTCGTAGGAGGATGGCGCCGGCACCGGGCGGTAGAGCACGGCGATCTGCGTCTCGGAGCCCGGGGCCGGCGCGGTCGCCTGCGCGGTGGGGGAGCCCGGCGGCGGCTCGCCGGTGGCCGCCTTCGGTTCCTGGGCGCGGGCGCCATGGGGAGCGGCGAGGCAAGCGGCCAGGCCGGTCGCGAGACCGGCGGCGAGGAGGAGCGGGGCGGACGAACGCATCGGCCGGCACGCTAGCAACATCTTGCCACCGGCCTCAACGACGGAAGCATAAGATTTTCATAAGATTACCGGTCCGCGGATCCTGCCGGGCACCCTCCGCCATTGCCAAATCCTCCGGGACACCAAGTTAACCTCAGCCCGCGCGGCACCGCGCCCGATCCAGGCCCCGATCCCATGCGACTTCGCGCCCTCCCGCCCGCCCTCGCCCTCCTGTCCGCCCTGGGCGGCGCGGCCTCGGCGGAGGAGGCGGCGCGCAAGGCGGCGATCTTCCCGGCGGAGGTGAACGACCCGACCTTGGCCTATGGCCGCAAGCCGCTGCCGGCCGACCAGAAGCGCCTCGACCTCGTCACCGACGTGCTGCGCAAGCAGCTCGCGGAGAAGGGCGGGATCGAGAGCGTCGATCTCGGCCCTCAGGCGGAAGAAATCCGCAAGGAGAGCCCGCTCTACAAGTGCAACGGCTGCACGGGCCCGATCGCCAAGGCGCTCGGGGCGGAGCTGTCCGTCACCACCTTCGCCGACAAGGGCGCCAACCAGCTGTTCAGCCTCGTCGTCACCATCGCCGATGCCGAGTCCGGCAAGGTCGTGCGCCAGGGCCAGGTCGTGATAAGAGCCAACACCGACGACGACTGGTCCCACGCCGCGCGCTGGATCGTGAAGAACCGCCTGCTGGCCGAGCCGCTGCCCGGCCGTTCCTGAGACGGGGCTTGTGCGGGCGCGCAAGGCTGAGCAAGAACGTTCCCCGTGTCCGACATCCAACCGACTTCCTCCGTGCGCCCCCGCCTGCTCGTCAGCGTGCGCGGCCCCGACGAGGCGCTGACCGCGCTCCGGGCCGGGGCCGACCTGATCGACGCCAAGGATCCCGAGCGCGGGGCGCTCGGCGCGCTGCACCCGGAGACCGTGCGCGCCGTCGTCGCCCGCGTCGGCGGGCGGGCAGTCACCAGCGCGGTGGCCGGCGACGGCACGGGGACCGGGATCGCGGAGGCCGTCGCGGCCCTCGCCGCGACCGGCGTGGATTTCATCAAGATCGCGGTCGGACCCGCGGACGACGACGCCCTGGCCGAGGCCGCGGCGCGGGCGCCGGGCCGGGTCATCGGCGTGCTGTTCGCCGAGGACGGCGTGGCGGACGACGTCCCCGCGCGGCTTTCCGCGGCGGGCTTTGCCGGGGCGATGATCGACACGCGCGGCAAGACGGGAACCGCGCTCCCCATGCTCCTGGCCGCGCCGCAGCTCGCCGCCTTCGTCGCCGGATGCCGGGGCCACGGCCTGATGAGCGGGCTCGCCGGCTCCCTCGGCCTCGCCGACATTCCGGCGCTCGCGGGCCTCGGGCCCGACTATCTCGGTTTCCGCGGCGGCCTGTGCCGGGCCGGCGACCGGCGGCAGGCGCTCGACGGTACGCGGGTGGCGCGGGCGGTCGCGGCGATGCGGGACGGCCCGCGGGCCGACGCGGCGTGACCGACATGACAAGCGCAACGCCAACCCCTCTCCCCTCCGCGGGAGAGGGTGGCCCCCGAAGGGGGTCGGGTGAGGGGAGCGCCGCTTCCGGAAAGACCTGAGCCGGCCCCTCTCCCGCCCGCTCCGCGGGCACCCTCCCCCGCGGAGGGGGGAGGGTATGGCGGTGCGCCCTACCCTCTTGCCGCCAGCCACCCCTCGATCCCGGCGATCAGCGCGTCGCGCGCGCCCTCGTGCGTGACCGTCTCCACCGCCTCGCCGACGAAGGCCTGGACCAGCAGGCTCTCGGCGAGGCTGCGCGGCAGGCCGCGGGCCATGAGGTAGAACAGCAGGTCCTCGTCCGGCGCGCCGCAGGTGGCGCCGTGGCCGCAGGCGACGTCGTCGGCGAAGATCTCCAGCTCCGGCTTGTTCATCATCTGACCGTCGTCGGTCAGGAGCAGGCAGTCGGACTTCATCTTGCCGTCGGTCTGCTGCGCGACCTGGCGGACGATGATCTTGCCCTGGAACACGCCGGTGGCATCGCCGTCGATCACCGTCTTGAACATCTCGCGGCCGATGCCGCCCGTCGCCGCGTGGTCGGCGAGCAGGGTCGAATCCGCGAGCTGGCCGTGGCCAAGCAGAGCCGCGCCGTTGACCACGGCGTTGGCGTCCTCGCCCGCGACGTGCAGGTAGATCTGGTGGCGCGAGAGCTTGGCACCGGTGACGAGGTTGACGGTCTCGAGCTGCGCCCGGGCGTCGAGCCGCACCGAGAGCGTCGAGAGGGCGATGGCCCCGTCTCCCTCCCGGTTGAGCCGGGTGTGGCGGAAGGCGGCGTCCGCGCCGATGCGCACGTCGAGCGCGTCGTTGGGCTGGTAGGTCAGCCCGGCCGGCCCCTCGTGGCTCTCCAGCAGGAAGAACTCGGACGCCGCGCCGAGCTCGACCAGCACGCGGGTCGCGGTCGAGAAGGCGGCCTCGCCGGTGCCGACGAAGCGCAGGTGGACCGGCGTCGCCGGCTTGGCGCCGGGGGCGACCGAGATCAGCGCGCCGTCCGCCAGGAAGGCGGTGTTGAGCTGGTAGATCGGGTTCTCGCGCACCTGCTCGACGGGGGCGAGCAGCTTCAGGCGGGCATCGCCCGCCGCCAGCGCCGCGTTGAGCGGGGCGACCGTCACGCCTTCGGGCAGACGGTCGAGGTCGGAGAGCGCGGCGACGAGGTGGCCGTTGACGAAGGTGAGGCGCACGGCCTCGACCTCGGCGAAGCCCTTCGCGGTCGCGGCGGCGGTCCGGGCGGCCTCCTCGGACGGCGCCTCGGCGGGCGGGGCGGCTTCCGTGATGGCGGCGCGCAGATCCGTGTACTTGAACGCCTCGACCCGGCGGCTCGGCAGGCCGGTCGCCTCGAAGAAGCGGAACGCCTCCTCGCGGCTGATGGCCTGGTCGCTGGCGAAGGCCTTGCGCGAGGACTCGAACAGCTTCGAGAGCCCGGCCTCGGCGGGGGAGCGGAGATTGGTGACGTCGGCCATCACGCAGCCTCGCTCGCGCGGTACTCGGCGTAGCCGCTCGCCTCGAGCTCGAGCGCCAGCTCCTTGCCGCCCGACTTCACGATCTGGCCCCGCGACATGACGTGCACGGTGTCGGGCACGATGTGGTTGAGGAGCCGCTGGTAGTGGGTGATGACGAGGAAGGACCGCCCCTGCGCCCGCAGCGCGTTCACGCCCTCGGAGACGATGCGCAGCGCATCGATGTCAAGGCCGGAATCGGTCTCGTCGAGCACGCAGAACTTCGGCTGCAGCAGCGCCATCTGGAGGATCTCCATGCGCTTCTTCTCGCCGCCGGAGAAGCCGACGTTCAGCGCCCGCTTGAGCATCTCCTTGTTGATCTCGAGCTTGTCGGCGGCCGCGTTCACCGCGCGGATGAAGTCGGGCGTCGAGAGCTCGTCCTCGCCCCGCGCCTTGCGCTGCGCGTTGAGGCAGGCCTTGAGGAAGGTCATCGTGCCGACGCCCGGGATCTCCAGCGGGTACTGGAAGGCCAGGAAGATGCCGGCGGCGGCGCGCTCGTCCGGGGCCATCTCCAGCACGTTCTGCCCGTCGAGCAGGATCTCGCCGTCGAGAACCTCGTAGTCCTCCTTGCCGGCGATGACGTAGGAGAGCGTCGACTTGCCCGAGCCGTTCGGGCCCATGATCGCGGCGACCTCACCGTCGTTCACGGTGAGGTTCAGGCCGTTGAGGATGCGGTTGTCCTCGATCTGTACGACGAGGTTTTTGATCTCAAGCATCGTTTGATAGTCCTAAATCGATTCCGATGACCGTCCCTCCCCCCTCTGCGGGGGAGGGTGGCCCCTGCGTCAGCAGGGGTCGGGAGAGGGGAGCGCCCTTTCCGGAAAGGACGCGACGGGCGCCACTTCCGGCACCGTCGCGCTGCCCCTCTCCCGCCTGCTCCACAGGCACCCTCCCCCGCGGAGGGGGGAGGGAAAAGGGCGTGCTTTTTACTGAACCGTCAGCCCACCGAGCCTTCGAGGCTGATCGAGATCAGCTTCTGGGCCTCCACGGCGAACTCCATCGGAAGCTGCTGCAGCACGTCGCGGACGAAGCCGTTGACGATGAGGGCGGTCGCCTCCTCCTCGGAGAGGCCGCGCTGCTGGCAGTAGAACTTCTGGTCCTCGGAGATCTTCGAGGTCGTGGCCTCGTGCTCGAACACCGCGCTCGCGTTCTTCGACTCGATGTAGGGCACGGTGTGCGCCCCGCACTGGTCGCCGATCAGGAGCGAGTCGCAGTTGGTGAAGTTGCGGGCGCCCTTCGCCTTCCTGTGGGCCGAGACGAGACCCCGGTAGGTGTTCTGCGAGCGGCCCGCGGAGATGCCCTTCGAGATGATCCGGCTCGTCGTGTTCTTGCCGAGATGGATCATCTTGGTGCCGGAATCGACCTGCTGCATGCCGTTCGACACCGCGATCGAGTAGAATTCGCCGCGCGAGTCGTCGCCCCGGAGGATGCAGGACGGGTACTTCCAGGTGATCGCCGAGCCGGTCTCGACCTGCGTCCACGAGATCTTCGAGCGGGCGCCGCGGCAATCGCCGCGCTTGGTCACGAAGTTGTAGATGCCGCCCTTGCCCTCGTTGTCGCCGGGGTACCAGTTCTGGACGGTCGAGTACTTGATCTCGGCATCCTCCAGCGCCACCAGCTCGACCACCGCGGCGTGGAGCTGGTTGTCGTCGCGCTTCGGGGCGGTGCAGCCCTCGAGATACGAGACGTAGCTTCCCTTGTCGGCGATGATCAGCGTGCGCTCGAACTGGCCGGTATCGCGCTCGTTGATGCGGAAGTAGGTCGACAGCTCCATCGGGCAGCGCACGCCCGGCGGGATGTAGACGAACGAGCCGTCGGAGAAGACCGCCGAGTTGAGCGTGGCGAAGAAGTTGTCGGTCACCGGCACGACCGAGCCGAGGTACTGCTTCACGAGGTCGGGGTACTCGCGGATGGCCTCCGAGATCGGCATGAAGATCACGCCGGCCTTCTCCAGCTCCTTGCGGAAGGTGGTGGCCACCGAGACCGAGTCGAACACGGCATCGACCGCGACGCGGCGCTCGGGGGCGATGCCCTCCAGCATCTCGACCTCGCGCAGGGGGATGCCGAGCTTCTCGTAGGTCTTCAGGATCTCGGGATCGATCTCGTCGAGCGATTCCGGGCCTTTCCGCTTCGGCGCGGCGTAGTAGTAGATGTTGTTGTAATCGACCCGGTCATAGGACACGCGCGCCCATTCCGGCTCCTTCATCGTGAGCCAGCGCTTGTAGGCGTCGAGGCGCCATTCGAGCATCCATTCCGGCTCGTTCTTCTTGGCCGAGATGAAGCGGATCACGTCCTCGGAGAGGCCCTTCTCGGACTTCTCCATCTCGATCACGGTCTCGAAACCGTACTTGTACTGGTCGATGTCGATCGAACGGACCCGATCGATGGTCTCCTGCACTGCAGGCATTCAACGTCTCCTGACCTACTCCGGTGTCAAGGACCGGGGGTTTCCAACGACACGGCGGGTGGTCCGCCGAAAAAATGGCTTGGGCGGGCGGCGCTGAGCGTTTCTCAGGCTGCCTGCCCTCGCCGCTGATATAGGGACGAAACGACCCGTTCGAACCCCGCCACGAAGCGTGACAGGTCATCCGCGCGCGAATTCCAGCCGAAGCTGACGCGCAGCGCCCCTGCGGCGAGCGCAGGGCTCACGCCCATCGCCGCGAGCACGGGGGAGCGGGCCACCTTGCCCGAGGCGCAGGCCGAACCCGACGAGACCGACAGGCCGGCGAGATCGAGGGCGATCAGCGCCGTGGCGGCCTCCAAGCCCGGCACGGCGAAGAGGAGGGTGTTGGGCAGGCGCGGCGCGCCCGCGCCGAACACGACCATGTCCGGGGCGAGCGCCCGAAGCTGCGCTTCGAGCCCGTCGCGCAGCCCGGCGAGCCGCACGCCCTCTCCGGCGAGGGCGTCGCGGGCGATCCGGGCCGCCTCGCCCATGCCGACGATGCCCGACACGTTCTCGGTGCCGCCGCGCAGGCGCGCCTCCTGGCCGCCGCCGCGCAGGAAGGGCGCCTCCAGGCTCACGCCCTCGGCCAGCACCATCGCGCCGACGCCCTTCGGCGCGGCGAACTTGTGGCCCGACAGGGTCAGGGCATCGAGGCCGAGGGCGGACACGTCGAGCGGGATCTTTCCGACGGCCTGCACCGCGTCGCTGTGGACGAGGGCCTGCCCGT
>NZ_BPRD01000418.1 GCF_022179745.1 Methylorubrum podarium | reverse complement strand
GCCCGTCACGGTCGGCGAGCCGTTGCGCCAGGCGCTCGTAGAGGACATGCGTGTAGGGCGCGAGCGCCCCGGTCACGACGACGACCGGGGGCGGACCGGACTCACCGGAGACGATGGCGGACGGACTCGCGCCGGCTGGCATGGATGGGCGACCTCGGATCGGGAGCCGCGGGGCTGGACCGGCCCGGCGCCGCTCGCCAGCGGTAGACCGGAAATCTTCTCAAGCCGTTCCTTTTGCCGTTCCTTTTGCCCACGATCCCGTCTTCCGGCCGCCCATCAGGGCGTCGAAGTCGGAGACCGGCCAGTGCGGTTCGACCACGTAGCGGGGCATCGCGGGAAGGTCGGCGGCGCCCAGCGCCCGGCCGCGCCGCGTGGTGAAGAAGGTCCGGTAGCCGCTCTCCAGGGCCAGAGGCGGATCGAGCTCCGGGTTGAAATCGTGGCCGGCCACGCCCCAGGGGCAGGCGAAGTGACGGATCTCCCGGCCGGTGAGGGCGGCGAGGTCGCGCCGCGAGCGGGCGATCTCGTCCGCGACCGAGGCGCGGCCGAGCCGGCTCAGGCGCCGATGGCTGGCGGTGTGCGATCCGATGTCGAGGCCGTCGGCACACCAGGCCGCCACCTCGGCCCGGTTCATGTAGAGGTGCCCGCTCGGAGCCAGCGACGTCGCCCGGTCGAGACCGGGCGGCGTGTCCGGCGGTGCGTCGATCCAGTCGCTGACGAGGAAGACGATGCCCGGAATGCCCAGGGCCTTGAGGACGGGCCGCGCCACCTCGAAGGTGTCGGCGTAGCCGTCGTCGAAGGTGACGAGGAAGGCGCGCTCACCGGCCGGCCAGCCCGCGGCGAGGCGCTCGATGGCCGCGTCGACGTCGATGAAGTCTCCGTATCGGCCGAGATGGCGCAGCTGCGCGGCGAACTGGTCCTGCCGGGCTTCCGGCACCTGATGGTAGCACAGGGTGTAGAGGCCGGCTTCGGCGCAGGCCAGAGACTTGAACAGGGCGCCGCCGCGCAGAGCGAGCGCGCGCAGCGCCGGCGCCCGGCGCAACGTCGTCTTGAACCAATGCTTCATCCCAGCCCCACCCTTTGATTCAGGCGCTATCACAAAAATGTTCTGATGGCACCTGTACAATCCATCCCGGAATACGGCGGTTAATCTGGTCAACGGGTTTCACTATTGATGCGGGCGCCCTGGCTCGCGGCTTGCTGAGGAACGGGAGGCAGGCCATGGATTGTCCCGGTTCGGGATGTCCGGCACGCGAAGGGTTATCAGGGTGGGTCAAACAACGGTCGTCGACGTGACGGACGATCCCGATTGGGACGCGGCGGTCTGGCAGCAGCCGGGCGCCAGCCTCTACGCGTCGCGCCGCTGGGGCGAGTACAAGCGTCGCGTCGGCTGGGACGTGCAGCGGTTCACGATCCGCGCCGGCGACGGGCAGGCGCTCGCCTACGCGCAGGTTCAGCGCCGCCGCCGCTGGCTCGGCCACATCGTGCTGGCGCAGGGCTGCCCGATCCTGACGCCGCTGGGGGAGAAGCGGGCGGACGCCGTGTTCCGCGCCTTCCTCGACCATCTCCACCTCCGGCGCTTCGACCTGCTCGGCGTGAACTACCAGCAGTTCCAGTCGCCGGCAGCGGCGCTGGCGCTGCTCGGCCACGGCTTCGCGCCGGTCGTCACCACCCGGACGCACACGCTGGAACTCGATCTCACTCAAGGAACGGAGCGGATCCGCTCCGGCATGGAGGGCCGCTGGCGCGACGTGCTGAAGGTTGCCGAGCGCAACCCGGACCTCACGACCGGCTTCCCGAGCGGTCCGGCCGAGCGGCTGTCCGCCTTCGAGACTTTCGGCCGGCTCTACGCCGCCCTGAAACGGCGCAAGGGTTTCCGCAACAGCCTCGACACCTCGGCCTTCCGCGACTTGGCCGCGAACGACCCGAATCTCGTGTTCCTTGAGATCCGCGAGCGGAACGAACCGATCCTGGTGCGGATCATCCACCGGACGGCGAACCGCTGGACCGATTTCTACGTCGCCTCGAACGAGCGGGCCAAGGTCACCGGCGCCGGCCGCCTCGCGCTCTGGCGCATGATCGAGCGGGCCCGGCGCGAGGGGGCTTCGGTGCTCGATCTCGGCGGGATCGACCCGGCCGGCAATCCGGGCGTCTACGAATTCAAGCGCGGCGTCAGCCGCAACGTCGTCGCGGCCAACCCGCTCTGGCTCTTCAGCCGGACCCGGCTGCTGCGCCGCGCCGCGACGGCCGTCCTGGCCACCCGCTGACCCAGGACACGAGCAGGAGATCCGCGATGACCGAAGCCTCGACCGCGCCCGGCCGGCTCACCGGTCTCGTCCGGCGCGTCGCCGGCCTCGTCCGGCGTCCGCCGGCCGCGCTCGCGGCCCTGGCCGATCAGGGCGTCGTCAGCGGCTTCGGCTTCGTCAGCGGCATCGCCGCCGCCCGCCTGCTCGGCATTGCCGAGTTCGGGCATTTCGCGATGATCCTGATCGTGCTCTCCTTCGCCCAGGCGCTGCACAACGCCCTCATCACCGCGCCGATGATGACGCTGGTCGGCGCCCGCAAGGGGGTCTCGACCGCCTACGCCGCGACCATCCTCGCGGGCGCCTTCCTGCTCTCGGTGCCCGGCGCCGTCTTCGTGGTGATCGCCCTGCTGATCGCCGGGATGTCGGGCGAGACGCTCCTCGCGGCCTGCGCCCTGATGCTGGCGCAGAACCTCCAGTTCACCCTGCGCCGCCTCCTGTTCGCGAAAGGCCGGGGCGTGCAGGCCCTGCTGATGGATTTCGCCCGCGCCGCGAGCTTCCCCCTCGTCGCCCTGGTGCTCTGGCTGGAGCACGATGTCATCGGCGGCAACGGCTTCGTCTGGCTGCTCGCCGCGACCTCGCTGGCCACCTGCCTGCCCTTCGTCGTCTCGGTCGGCCGGCCGATCCTGCGCCGGCCCGGCCTCGTGCAGACCGGTGCGGTCTTCCGGCGCCACATCCCGCTCGCGCGCTGGCTCCTGCCGATCGTCTTCGTCACCTTCGTCCAGGAGCAGCTCATCTGGCTGGTGGCGGGCTCCGCCCTCGGCCTGGAGGAACTCGGCGGCCTGCGGGCGGCGCAATACCTCGTCGGGACCGTTCTGCTGCTGCTCTCCGCCACGGAGAACGTCCTGCCCGTGGCCGCGGCCCGCGCCCAGGCCGAAGGCGGGGATGCGGCCCTGCGCAGCTACCTGCTGCGCGCGGGCGTGAAGCTCGGGGTGCCGATCATCACGATCCTGGCGGTCCTCGCCGTTCCCGGCGAGATGTGGCTGCGCCTGATCTTCGGGTCGGAATACGCGGCCTACGCCAACTGCCTGCGCATCCTCTCGGTCAGCGTCGTGATCGTGCTGGCCCGCGACCTCACCTCCAACTACTTCCGCGCCAAGCAGAACACCCGGGTGCTGTTCGAGTCGCTGTGCGTGAGCATGGTCGTGTCGCTCGCCGTGGTGGTCCCGCTGATGCGCGGCGGCGGCGTCAGCGGCGCGGCGGCGGCGGTGGGCGCCGGGCACCTCGCCTCCCTCGTCTACCTCGTGCTGGCGGCGCGGCGGCAATCCTGCCCGGCCCCGGCCTGGCCTTCGCCCGGCTGGTGGCGGCGATCCCTCGGGCTCGCCCGATCCGCGTGAACCTGAGCGGGGTCCAGGATCGGTCGAAGCTCGGCGGGCCTGACGCCGCTCAGGTCGCGGCGTTCGCTTCGGCCGGCGCCATCGCGACGAGGACGAACAGGCCGACCAGGACCATGATCGGCAGGACGACGGAGCCGAAGGCGAGGTGGGCGATCCCGAACGCGCCGCACAGGGCGCCGACGGCGAAGGCCGCGATGGCCGGCAGGACGCGCAGCAACCGCGCGCGGGTCTGAGCGGGGTTGCCGGAGGTTCTCAGGGCGAGATCCGTCGCGTCGATGACGGCTTGGCTCACGCTGACGGTCATCACCGTGGTCGGCGCGAGATGGCCGAGCGAGAGACGGCCGATCGCGTTCTGCACGCCCATGGCCGCGACGGCGAGCATGCCGACGGTCAGGGCCGGGGCACCGTCCGGCGCATCCAGCGGCGCCCAGAGGGTCCCGCACACGCCGAAGCCCGCGAGGAGGGCCGCCTCGAGGGCGAGCAGCCAGGGCAGCGGATCGGCCTCCCGCCGCTGCAGGAGCAGCGCGAGGATGCGGGCGCCCGCCACCGCCCCCATGAAGACGGGCAGCGCCAGGAGCTTCGCCAGCACGCCGGTCGAACTCGCGATCAGTTCGGCGCCGATGAGGACGAAGTTTCCGGTGACATGGGCCGTGAACAGGCCCGTCAGCGCGATGAAGGCCGCCGCATCGACGAAGCCGGCGACGAAGGCGAGGGCGGTTCCGGCGGACGTTCCGCCACCCGAGATCTGCGGCTTCAAGAGACCTCCCCTGATCTGCAGACGTTGGAGGGATTGCGATGCGCTAGATCCCTGCCCGACCTGATCGCATCGGGTCGGCGTCTCCGGACCCTTGCTCGGACGCGCATCCTCTCGACGAACCGGCGACCCTTTCGTCGGACCGCGCGCTAATCGTCGACCGGGGTCGTCGTCACGGTGATCGGCACTTTGGGGTTGGCGTAATAATCCGGCCAGCGATCGCAAGCGTAGATGATCGCAATCACCAGCACGAGGGTCGCCAGAAGGAAGAGGAGCCCTTCCGTGATCTGATGGGCCCATTTGCCGAAGGCGGGGATCGCGACAAAGCCGCCGATGAAGATCATGGTGATGGCCACGGGGGCGTTCATCGCGAGAAACCTGCCTCTGGTGATGGGACGCGGATTCGGCCCGGACCTTAAGCCTCCCGCGCGCCGCGCGGTAAGGATATCGGCTATCACGAACCATGATGAGCAACCTGAACGTCGAACAGATCCGCTCGTTCCTGTCCGTCGTCGAAAGCGGCAGCTTCACGGCCGCCGCGCAGGCGCTCGGCGTGCGGCAATCGACGGTCAGCGGGCATATCGCGCGGCTGGAACAGGCGCTGGACCGCTCGCTCCTCATGCGGGACACCCATCGGGTCGCCCTGACGCCGGACGGCCAGGCCATGGTCGGCTTCGCCCGCGACGTGCTGGAGGCGCATGACCGGCTTCGCGCCTTCTTCTCGCCGGGCGGCCTGCGCGGCCGCATCCGCCTCGGCGTCTCCGAAGACTGCACCCTGTCGGCCCTCGCCCAGGTTCTGGCGCGGTTCGCGGACCGGCACCCGTCCGTCGATCTGCAGCTGACGGTCGGCCTCAGCCGAGCCCTCTACCAGGGCTACGACGCGGGCGAGCTGGACGTGATCTTCTGCAAGCGCCGACGCGGCGATCCGCGCGGCGAACTGGCCTGGGCGGAGGAGCTGATCTGGGCGGGCCGGCCCGGCTTCGTGCCCGATCCGGCGCTGCCGTTGCCCCTGGTCCTCTATCCGCCGCCGTCGATGACGCGCATCCTGGCCCTCGATGCCCTCGAGGCGGCGGGCCGCGGCTGGCGGATCGCCTGCACGACCGGCAGCCTGATGGGGCTGCGCGCGGCCGTCGAGGCGGGTCTGGGCATCGCGCCGCACTCGGCCCGGGTGATGCCGCCGGGGCTGGCCCCGATCCCGGCGACGGCCGGGCTGCCCCCGATCGGCGAGGTCGAGTTCGTGGTGCTCGGCTCGGGCCGTCAGCACGCCGTCGCGACGGCGCTGCAGGAGACGATCCTGGCCAGCACGGCGGAGATCCAGGCCGTCCCCGAGGGGTGAGCGGCGCCCGGTCACGGGCTTGCGTAGCGGAAACGCCCCGGCGCGGGCGGCAGCGCGGCCAGCCGGTCGAGACCCCGCTCCATGTCGCGGGCGCCCGCCTGCCAGCGGTCGCGGATCGAGGAGGGCGAGAAGTCGAAGCTCTTCGAGGCCAGCTGGTCGGCGCCGGCCCGGTGCACGAGATGCAGCAGCGTCGCGACCGGGCCGTCCGGATCGAGCCGCTCGCGCAGGGCGTAGCTGCGCGCGAGCCCCGCGACCGCGCGCCGGGCGGCGCTGGCGAAGATGAGGTCGTTGGCCCGTTCCAGCACCGCGTCGAGGGAGCGCGGCGGGTCGGCCCGCAGGGAGAACAGGTCGAGGGCGATGCAGAGCAGGTCGCGGGTCGGCTCGGGCTCGAACAGCGGGTCGAGGGGCAGGTTGTTGGTGTAGCCGGCATCGCACAGCATCCGCCCGCCCACCTCGACCGGCGGGAAGGCCGGCAGCAGGGCCGCGCTCGCCAGGATGTGCTCGGGCCCGAGCCTCTCGCGGGTGTTGTCGAAATACACCTCCTCGCCGGTCGCCACGTCGATGCAGGCGACGGTGAGACGGATCTCGGCCCGGTTCAGGCGCTCGAAATCGACCAGCCGGCTCAGGGTGCCGAGCAGGGGCCGGTGATCGAACAGGGCGACGTCGTTGGGCACCCAGGGCAGCGCCGACCACAGGCCGGGATAGCGGTGCGTGAAGATGTTCGGCCGCCCCCAGACCAGCGTCAGGAGCGCGTGCAGGGCGTTGTAGTACTGCCGCGGCTTGAGGAGATCGGTGCCGGTGAGGCCGGTCTGCAGGGTCGCCTCGTTCCAGAAGCGGTGAAGCCGGTCGATCCGGTCCTCCGGCGCGTTGCCGGCGATGATCGCCCCGGTGATGGCCCCCATGGATGCGCCGACCACCCGGTCCGGCCGGATGCCGCGGGCCTGAAGAACCTCGAAGGCCCCGGAATGGTAGGCGCCGAGCGCGTTGCCGCCGCCGAGCACGAGGGCGATGTCGCGGGTGGGGGACGTCGTGTGCATGCGGTGGGCGGACCCTTCCTCTGTGCCGCGGAGCGGCGGCCGGCATCGGTGCGGGAACCCGGTGGAGGCAGGATGGATGCATGGAAAGGGAGAGCCGCCGGTCAGCGGAAATTCCGCGCCCGCACCGGCAGCGCCGACGCGCGCGGATCGGGCCGGATCTCCTGGCCGGTCTCGTCGCCGCGTCCGGTGCGCAGGGCGATGGCCGCCTCCTCCTCGCCGATCCGCCGCAGCAGGCCGGAGCGGTCGAACAGCTCCGCCGCCACGAGGTGGACGACTTCGCCGACCCGCTGCACCCGGCCGCGGCAGGCCATCAGCCGGGCGCCGAGCACGACCCGGCGCTGCCGGTCGAACAATTCGGGCCGGACGATCAGGTTGGCGATGCCGGTCTCGTCCTCCAGGGTCATGAACATCGTGCCCTTGGCCGAGCCCGGCCGCTGGCGCATCAGCACGATCCCGGCCACGACGATCCCCGCCCCGTCGCGCGCCCGATCCAGCGCCGCGCAGGGCCGGGCGCCCAGCCCCCCCAGGGTCTCGCGCAGGAAGGCGAGGGGGTGCGCGCGCAGGCTGAGGCCCTTGGCGCAGTAATCGGCCACCACCTCGCCGCCCGCGCTCATCGCCGGCAGCGTCACGGCGGGCTCGGCCACCTGCGGCGGTTCGGGCAGGGCGGCGAAGAGGGGCAGGGGCACGGGCCCCAGGGCCTTGGCCGCCCAGGCGGCCTCGCGCCGGTTCAGGCCCAGCGAGCGGAACGCATCGGCCCGCACGAGGCAGGTGAGGGAGGCCGCCGGGAGGCCGGTCCGGTCGGCCAGTTCGGGCAGGGAGGCGAAGGGCCGCTCAGTCCGCGCCCTGGCGAGACGCCGTCCGTCCCCCTCGGGCAGGCCGCCGGCGAGGCGCAGGCCCAGGCGCACCGCGAAGAGTTTCCGGCCCTCGCCGAGCGGTTCGAGGGTGCAGTCCCACTCCGAAAAATTCACGTCGAGCGGGCGGATCTCGACGCCGTGGGCGCGGGCGTCGCGGACGATCTGCGCGGGGGCGTAGAAGCCCATGGGCTGCGCGTTGAGCAGCGCGGCGCAGAACACGTCCGGATGGTGGCACTTCATCCAGGAGGAGGCGTAGGCGAGCAGCGCGAAGGAGGCGGCGTGGCTCTCGGGGAAGCCGTAGGAGCCAAACCCTTCGAGCTGCTTGAAGGTGCGCTCGGCGAAGTCCCTGGCGTAGCCGTTGGCGACCATGCCCTCGACGAGGCGCTCCTGGAAGCGGTGGACCCCGCCGGTGAACTTGAAGGTCGCCATGGAGCGGCGGAGTTCGTCGGCTTCCGTCGCCGAGAAGCCAGCGCCGACCATCGCCACCTGCATCGCCTGCTCCTGGAACAGCGGCACGCCGAGGGTCTTCTCCAGCACCGCCTTCAGCTCGGGCGTCGGGTAGGTCACCTCTTCGAGACCCTGGCGGCGGCGCAGGTAGGGGTGGACCATGTCGCCCTGGATCGGGCCGGGACGCACGATCGCCACCTCGATCACGAGGTCGTAGAATGTTTTCGGGGCCATCCGCGGCAGCATCGCCATCTGCGCGCGGCTCTCGATCTGGAACACGCCCAGCGTGTCGGCGCGCCGGATCATCGCGTAGGTGGCCGGATCCTCCTGCGGGATCGAGGCGAGGTCGTGCGGCTCGTTCTTGACCTCGGCCAACAAATCGAAGGCGCGGCGCAGGCAGCCGAGCATGCCGAGCCCGAGCACGTCGACCTTCATGAACTTGAGGGCGTCGATGTCGTCCTTGTCCCATTCGATGACCTGACGGTCGGCCATCGCCGCGGGCTCCACCGGCACCAGCTCGTCGAGCCGGTCCAGCGTCAGGACGAAGCCGCCGGGATGCTGCGAGAGGTGGCGCGGCACGCCGATCAGCTCGCGGGCGATCTCCAGCGTCAGGCGCAGGCGCCGGTCGCCGGGGTTGAGGTTGAGTTCGCGCAGCTCCCGCTCGCCGACGCCCTCGCTGCTCCAGCTCCAGGTCAGGCGGTTGAGGGCGCCGGTCACGTCCTCGGGCAGGCCCATCACCTTGCCGACCTCGCGCAAGGCACCCCGTGAGCGGAAGCGGCTGACGATGGCGGTGAGCGCCGAGCGGTGGCGGCCGTAGGTCCGGAAAATCCACTGGATCACCTCCTCGCGGCGCTCGTGCTCGAAATCGACGTCGATGTCGGGCGGCTCGCGGCGCGCCTCGGAGACGAAGCGCTCGAACAGCAGGTTCTGCCGGATCGGATCGATCGAGGTGATGCCGAGACAGAAGCAGACCGCGGAGTTGGCGGCCGAGCCGCGGCCCTGGCACAGGATCTTCTGGCCGTTGGCGAAGGCGACGATCGATTCGACCGTGAGGAAGTAGGGGGCGTAGGCGAGCCGCCCGATCAGGTCGAGTTCGTGGCGCAGCTGGCGCGTCACCGTCTCCGGCACGCCGGCCGGATAGCGCCGCTGCGCGCCGGCCCAGGTGAGGGTTTCCAGGCGCTCCTGCGGCGAGAGCCCGTCCGCGCGGGCTTCCGTCGGGTAGGTGTAGGCGAGGTCGTCCAGCGAGAAGGTGCAGGCGGCGGCGATCTCGCCCGCCCGCGCCAGCGCCTCGGGGAAGCGCGCGAACAGGCGCGCGGTCTCGGCCGGGGGTTTGAGGAAGCGGTCGGCGTGGCGCTCCTTGGCGAAGCCCGCCCGGTCGATGGTGAGCCCGAGCCGGATGCAGGTCACCACGTCCTGCAGGCGGCGCCGTCCCGCGACGTGGTAGAGGATGTCGCCGGTGGCGACGGCGGGCACCCGCGCGGCGCGCGCGGCGGCGGCCAACGCATCGAGCCTGTCCGCGTCGTCGGGGCGGAAGCGGCGGGTCAGCGCGAGGGAGGCGCGGGCTCCGAATGTTTTTTTGAACTGGGCGAGAGCGTCTGGGAGGGTCGGCCCCGGCCGTTCGGGGAGAAGGATCGCGAAAAGTCCTTCGTGCCACTCTTCGAGGTCGGCCCATGTCAGGCGGCAGCGGCCCTTGCCGCCGCGCGCCTTGCCCAGGCTGAGCAGGCGGCAGAGCCGGCCGTAGGCGGCCCGGTCGGTCGGATAGACGAGCAGCGGCGAGGCAAGATCGTCGAGGTCGAGCCGGCAACCGACGACGAGGCGCACGCCCGTCACCTTCGCCGCCTGATGCGCCCGCACCATCCCGGCGAGCGAGCCGTGATCGGTCACCCCGAGCGCCGGGATGCCGAGGAGGCTCGCAGCCGAGAACAGTTCCTCCGGGCTCGACGCGCCGCGCAGGAAGGAGAAGTGCGTCGTGACCTGAAGCTCCGGTGTGCTCACGCCTCGCCGAGCCCGTGCAGCCACCAGCGCCCCTGCGCCTCCATCGGCCCGTCGCGAAACAGCCAGAAGCGCTCGCCGGCTTCCGTCTCGACCCGGTAATAGTCGCGGGCGAGGTCGGCCTCGGCATCCGCGACCCACCACTCGCCGAGGATGCGCTCCGGCCCGTCGGCGCGCGCAATGAGGTGGCGGGTGTTGCGCCAGACGAAGAACAGCGGCGGCGCGTCGGGGATCTCGGCCACGGCCGTGACCGGCTCCGGCGGCGCCAGCAGCCGCGCCGGGCGGGGCAGGTCGGTGGGCCAGACGGCGCCGAGGGGATCGGCCAAGGCCGGCACCCGCCGCACCGCCCGCTCGGGCAGGTCGCTCTCCACCGGCGCCAGCCGGTAGACGCGGGCGGCGCCGAGGCGCACCAGCAGGGTATCGACCAGGGCGGCGAGGTCCGG
>NZ_BPRD01000417.1 GCF_022179745.1 Methylorubrum podarium | reverse complement strand
CGCCGCGCCGCTCGCCTCGAGCCACGCCTCGGTCTCGCGCACGCGGGCCGGCGGCACCCATTCGTCGATCTCGCTGGTCGTGAGATAGACGGGCAGGCCCGCGAGCACGGGGCGGACCGGCCAGGCGGTGCCGGGCGGCCCGATCAGGCCGCCGGTGAAGAGCAGCGCTCCGGCGAGCCGCCGGGGATGGCGCGCCAGGACTTCGGCGGCGAGGCAGGCGCCCTGCGAGAAACCGCCCAGCAGGATGCGGTCCGCGGGAACGCCCTCGGCGAGCAGGCCCGCCACCAGACCCTCGATATGGGCGATGGCGGCCGACAGCCTGGGCTCGTTTTTCTCGATCGGCGCCAGAAAGCTCTGCGGATACCAGGTCGCGTCGTCGGCGCGAGGGAAGAGCCAGCGCAGGCCCGGCAGGCCGAGCGCCGCCGCAAGGCCCTGCATCTCCTCGGGATCGCGGCCGCGGCCATGGATCAGGATGCCGACATGGCTTGCCTCGGGATCGGGGCGCCAATCGAGCGGCGGATGGGTGTGCATGCCATCGTCCTCCGGCGGTCAGCTCAGCATTCGCCGGAGTTCGCCCTGCACGCCCAGCATCAGCGGCAGGAAGGTCCGGCGCATATCCTCGACCGACACCCGCATCGCCTGGGCGCCGACGTTGATCGCAGCCACCACGCGCCCGTCGGCGGCGAGGATCGGGACCGCGATCGAGCGCAGGCCGACCTCCAGCTCTTGGTCGATGACGGCATGCCCGTCCTGCCGCACGGCGGCGAGTTCGGCCATGAGGTCGGCCATGGCGGTCCGGGTGTTCCGGGTGAGGGGACGGCGGTCGGTCGCTTCCAGGATGCGCCGCGCCTCCGCCTCCGGCCGGGCGGCGAGCAGCACCCGGCCCATCGAGGCGCAGTAGGCCGGCAGGCGGCTGCCGACATGCAGGTTGATCGACATCACCCGCTGCTGGGCCGCGCGGGCGACGTAGATGATCTCCGTCCCCTCCAGGATCGAGGCCGAGCAGCTCTCCCCCGTCTGCTCGGACAGGGCCTGCAGGAAGGGCTGCACGATGGCCGGCAGCGGGGTCGAGGACAGATAGGCGGTGCCCAGGCGCAGGATGCGCGGCGTCAGCGAGAAGAACTTGCCGTCGTGCTCGGCATAGCCGAGCTCGACCAGGGTCAGCAGACACCGCCGCGCCGTGGCGCGCTCCAGCCCGACGATGCGGGCGACGTCCGCGATGGCGAGTCGCGGCCGGCTCCCGTCGAACGCCTCGATCACGGCAAGGCCCTTGGCGAGACCGCCCATGCGGTCGCCGTCCCGCCCTCCGTCCCTGTTCGCGTCGCCGGTCGACTTGTTCATCCTGTTCATTTCGTCAGAATGTTCGCATATCGCACAGTTGTCAACTATCCGCCCTTGACGAGCTTCGGCAATGCTGATCACATGCTGGCAACGAGCGGCGCCCGAGCGCCCCGGGACGCCTGTGGGACGGGAATCAGATCGGGATGGGACGGAGGATGGATCTCGCCTCGGCCGTTGCCGAGCATGTCCGGGACGGCGACGTGGTGGCCCTCGAAGGCTTCACGCACCTGATTCCCTACGCGGCGGGGCACGAGATCATCCGCCAGGGCCGGCGCGACCTCACCCTCGTGCGCATGACGCCGGACATCCTCTACGACCAGATGATCGGCATGGGCTGCGCCAAGACCCTGAAGTTCTCGTGGGGCGGCAATCCAGGGGTGGGCTCGCTGCACCGGCTGCGCGACGCGGTCGAGCAGGGCTGGCCCCATCCCCTGGCGCTGGAGGAGCACAGCCATGCCGCCATGGCCAACGCCTACGAGGCGGGGGCGGCGAACCTGCCCTTCGCGGTGTTCCGCGGCTATGTCGGCACCGACCTGCCCAAGGTCAACGACGCCATCCGCTCGGTCACCTGCCCCTTCACCGGCGAGGTGCTGACCGCCGTCCCGGCGATTCGGCCGGACGTGACGATCATCCACGCCCTCAAGGCGGATCGCGAGGGCAACGTGTTGCTCGAAGGCATCCTGGGCGTGCAGAAGGAGGCGGTGCTCGCGGCCTGCCGCAGCGTCGTCACCGTGGAAGAGGTGGTGGAGACGTTCGGGCCGCGCAGCCCGAACGCCGTGGTGCTGCCGGCCTGGACGGTGGACGCCGTGGTCGAGGTGCCGGGCGGGGCCTTCCCCTCCTACGCGCACGGCTACTACCCGCGGGACAACGCCTTCTACACCGCCTGGGACGCCATCGCCCGCGACCGCGACCGGTTCCGGGCCTGGATGCAGGCCAACGTGCTCGCCGTCGGTCCCGAAGCGTTCGCCGTGCATCGCCTCGCGGCCGGGCACAGGGTCGCGTGATGGCCGCCTCCGCAACGCCCTCCGAGATGATGACGGTCGCGGCCGCCCGCGCGCTCACCAGCCGCGACGTGTGCTTCGTCGGCATCGGCGCGCCCTCGGCCGCCTGCAACCTCGCGCGCCTGACGCATGCGCCGGGCATCACCCTGATCTACGAGTCCGGCACCATCGGCGCCCGGCCGAGCGTGCTGCCGCTCTCCATCGGCGACGGGGAGCTGTGCGACACGGCGCTGACCACCGTGCCGGTGCCGGAGATGTTCCGCTACTGGCTGCAGGGCGGCCGCATCACCGTGGGGTTCCTGGGCGGGGCGCAGATCGACCGCTTCGCCAACCTCAACACGACGGTGGTCGGCTCCTACGAGCACCCCAAGGTGCGCCTGCCGGGCGGGGGCGGCGCGCCCGAGATCGCGGCCTGCTGCGGCGAGATCTTGATCACCATGGCGATGGGCACGCGCAGCTTCGTGGAGCGGCTGTCGTTCGTCACCTCATTGGGCCACGGCGAGGGCGGCGACCATCGAGCGCGGCTCGGGCTCAGGACCAAGGGGCCGACGCGGGTCATCACCGATCTCTGCATACTGGAGCCCGATCCGGAGAGCCGGGAACTCACCGTCACCGCGCTGCATCCCGGCGTGGCGCGCGGGACAATCGCCGCCGCCTGCGGCTGGCCGCTGCGCTTCGTCGAGGCGCTGGCGGAGACGCCGGCCCCGAGCGAGGAGGAACTGAGCGTCCTGCGCGCTCTGCACGCGCGCACCAGCCTCGCCCACGGTTCCGGAGCGACCGCATGATGGAGGCTTTCACCTATACGGCCAACCCGGGCCGCGTCATCTTCGGCTCCGGCACCCTCGCGCGCCTGCCCGAGGAGGTCGG
The DNA here is from genome assembly GCF_022179745.1 of Methylorubrum podarium. Lineage (GTDB taxonomy): Bacteria > Pseudomonadota > Alphaproteobacteria > Rhizobiales > Beijerinckiaceae > Methylobacterium > Methylobacterium podarium. The sequence goes on along the minus strand of NZ_BPRD01000417.1, from coordinate 3,183 downwards.
GCGGCTGAACCTCTCCCGCGTCCTGGTGCTGGCGACCCCGCAGCAGGAGGCGGAGGGCCGCGCGCTCGCCGAGCGCATCGGCCCGCGCGCGGCCGGGGTGTTCGCCGGCGCCACCATGCACACGCCGGTCGAGGTGACCGAGCGGGCGATGGAGCGGGTGACCGCCGAGCGCATCGATGGCGTCGTCGCGGTCGGCGGCGGCTCGACCACCGGGCTCGCCAAGGCGATCGCCCTGCGGACCGACCTGCCGCAGATCGTGGCGCCGACCACCTACGCGGGCTCCGAGATGACCGCCATCCTGGGCGAGACCCGGGACGGGGTGAAGACCACGCGGACGGACCCGAAGATCCTGCCCGAGGTGGTGATCTACGACGTGGATCTCACCCTGACCCTGCCGGTGGCCCTGTCGGTCACCTCGGGGATCAACGCCATCGCGCACGCCGTGGAAGCCCTCTACGCCCGCGAGCGCAACCCGGTGATCTGCCTGATGGCGCGGGAGGGCATCGCCGCCCTCGCCCGCGCCCTGCCGCGGGTCAAGGCCGACCCGCAGGACCGGCGGGGCCGCTCCGATGCGCTCTACGGCGCGTGGCTGTGCGGCATCTGTCTCGGCTCGGTCGGCATGGCGCTGCATCACAAGCTCTGCCACACGCTCGGCGGCTCGTTCGACCTGCCGCATGCCGAGACCCACGCGGCCGTGCTGCCGCACGCGGTGCGCTACAACGCTGCGGCCGAGCCGGAGGCGATGGCGGCCATCGCCGCGGCGCTCGGCGCCGGCGAGGCGGCGACCGCCCTCTACGACCTCGCCCGGGGGCTCGGGGCCACGATGGCGCTGCGCGATCTCGGCATGCCGGAGGACGGCATCGATCGTGCCGCCGACCTCGCCCTCGAGAACCCCTACTGGAATCCCGCCCCCCTCGAACGCCCTCGCCTGCGCGCGCTGATCGCCGGCGCCTGGGCAGGAGACCCGCTGGCCTGACCACAACCGGCGACCGGGCCGCAAGAGCCCGGCGCCCCACGGAGGAACCCTGATGTCGATCCTGCTTCCCGGCGTTAGCCGCCGGCAATTCTTGAAGACCGGCGCCGCCGCGGGCGCGGCGCTCACGGCCGGCTCGCTCGCCGCCCCGGCGGTGCGGGCGGCCGGCGGCTCCACCCTCAAGATCGGTTACGTCACCCCGACGACGGGCCCGCTCGCCGGGTTCGCCGAGGCCGACGGCTTCGTGCTCGGCAGCTTCAGAACGCTGGTCAAGGACGGACTCAAGGTCGGCGGCAAGAGCTACCGGGTCGAGGTGCTGGTGCGCGACAGCCAGTCCAACCCCAACCGGGCGGCGCAGGTGGCGAAGGATCTGATCGCGCAGGACGCGATCAACCTGATGATCGTCCAGGCGACGCCCGAGACCTCGGTGCCGGTGGCGACGCAGTGCGAGATCGAACAGGTGGCCTGCATCGCCTCGGGCACGCCCTGGCAGCCGTTCTTCTTCGGCCGGCAGGCGAACCCGGCGGACCCGAAACCCTTCGACTATACTTACAACTTCTTCTGGGGCATCGAGGACGTGATCGCGGCCTACACCAACATGTGGGGCCAGCTCGATACCAACCGGCATGTGGCCGGCCTCTTCCCCAATGACGGCGACGGCAACGCCTGGGGCGACCGGAAGCTCGGCTTCCCGCCGGTGCTCGGTCCGAAGGGCTACACGGTGACCGATCCCGGCCGCTACCAGAACCTCACCGACGACTTCACCGCCCAGATCACCGCCTTCCGCAACGCCACCTGCGAGATCGTGACGGGCGTGGTGCTGCCGCCCGACTTCACCACCTTCTGGACCCAGGCCCGCCAGCAGGGTTTTCGGCCGAAGGTGGCGTCGGTGGCGAAAGCCCTCCTCTTCCCGGTCTCGGTGCAGGGGCTGGGCAAGGCCGGCCACAACCTCTCCTCCGAGGTGTGGTGGAGCGCGAGCCACCCGTTCAAGTCCTCGCTCACCGGCCAGAGCTGCAAGCAGCTCGCCGACGCCTACACCCAAGCCTCGGGGAAGCCGTGGACGCAGCCGATCGGCTTCACCCATGCCCTGACCGAGGTCGCGGTGGATACGCTCAAGCGCAGCGAGGACCCGACCGACCCCGAGGCCAACGCCAGGGCGGTGGGCGCCACGGACCTGCAGACCATCGTCGGCCGGGTGAAGTTCGGCCAGGACAACGTGCCCCCCTTCGCGCGCAGGAACATCTGCCGCACGCCGATCGTGGGCGGGCAGTGGCGTCTGGCGGACGACGGCACGTTCAACATCGTCGTGGTGGACAACCAGACCGCGCCCGAAGTGCCGCTCGGCGGCAAGATGGAGGCGCTGGCGTAACGTGACCACGTTGCTCGCCCTCGACCGCGTGCGCAAGGCTTACGGCTCCCTGGTCGTCGCGCAGGACGTCTCGCTCGCCGTCGCCGAGGGCGAGGCGCTGGGGATCATCGGGCCGAATGGGGCGGGCAAGACCACCCTGTTCGCCCTGATCACCGGCGCGGTCGCGGCCGATGCCGGGCGGATCACCCTGGACGGGGCGGACATCACCCGGATGCCGGCGCAGCGGCGCTGCGTGGCCGGCCTGTGCCGCTCGCATCAGGTGCCGCAGCCCTTCGAGAAGCTGACCGTGTTCGAGAACCTGCTCGTCGCCGCCTGCTTCGGTCGCGGCGCCCGCGAGGCCGACATCCGCGAGGGGTGCGCGGAGATCCTGGAGCGCACGGGCCTGCTCGGAAAGGCCAACCGCCTCGGCGGTTCGCTGACCCTCCTCGACCGCAAGCGCCTGGAGATGGCCCGCGCGCTCGCCACGGCGCCGCGCCTGCTGCTCCTCGACGAGATCGCCGGCGGGCTCACCGAGGGCGAGTGCGCCGAACTGGTCGAGACCGTCCGCGCCGTGCACCGCAGCGGGATCACCCTCGTATGGATCGAGCACATCGTGCACGCCCTGCTGGCGGTGGTCGGGCGCCTCGCGGTGCTTAACTTCGGCCGCCTGATCGCCGAGGGCGAGCCCCGCGCCGTGATGGATTCGGCCGAGGTGCGCGACATCTATCTGGGCTCGCCGGTCTGATGGGAAGCCTCCTCGAAATCCGGCGCCTCGTCGGCGGCTACGGCGACTTCCAGGCCCTGTTCGGCCTCGACCTCGCCTGGACCGTCTCGCACCTGCCCCCGCCCGCGGGCGAGCCCG
>NZ_BPRD01000416.1 GCF_022179745.1 Methylorubrum podarium | reverse complement strand
TCCGCGGCTCGGTGCGGAAGTTTCACTCCTCGGAATACATCAACGGGCTCGCCAACGGCGATGTCTGCCTCGCGGTCGGCTATTCCGGCGACGTGATGCAAGCGAAGAAGCGCGCCGAGGAATCGAAGAACGGCGTCGAGGTCGCCTACTTCATCCCGAAAGAGGGCGCGCTGATGTGGTTCGACGCCTTCGCGATCCCCAAGGATGCCGCCCATCCGGCCGAGGCCCACGCCTTCATCGACTACATGATGCGCCCGGAGGTGGCGGCGGCCAACACCAACTTCGTGTCCTACGCCAACGGCAACCTCGCCTCGCAGAAATTCGTGAAGCCGGAGATCCTGAACAATCCCGGCATCTACCCGGACGCGGCGGTGATGCAGCGGCTCTCGGTCAACACCGCCTGGAACGACTCGACCCAGCGCTTCGTAACGCGCGCCTGGACACGGGTGCGCACGGGGCGGTGAGGCGGGACGGGAGCGCGACTCCGTTGCCCTGCCTCGGATGAAGCACGGGAGCCGTGACGCGTCCCCGCAAGGCCGCGTCACGGCTCCCGATCGTCTTTCCGGCACCGGGTGGCGGGCCGCCGGCCTCAGCCGATCAGGCCGGCGCCGAACGTCCCGTCGTTGAGGACGGCGCGGTTCTCGACGAGGCCGTATTGCAGGTAGTGCTGCATCGGGTTGAGACCCGCCTGGGCCACGTCGCCGTTGACCTGGAGATAGGCCGAGCTGTCGAAGTCGCGGGCCGGATCGCGGCCCTCCTTCCAGCCGTAGGTGTCGTAGTGGTTCAGCGGGTTGATCCCGGCCTGCGCCACGTCCCGGTAGGCGGCGAGATAGCCCTTGGTGTCGAACACCGCGTTCGGGTCGCGGCCTTCCTTCCAGCCGTCGTTGTCGAAGTGCCGCCGGGCGAAGGCGAAGGTGTCGGTCGCGCCCGCGGCCTGGGCCGCCTGGAGCACGTCGGGATTGCCGAGGAGGTAGAACTCCGCGTCGAAGCCGCCCCGGATGGTGTCCGCCTTGCCGACCGCCTCGAAGATGGCCCGGCCCTCGGACTGGCCGTACTCGAGATAGTGCTTGAGCGGGTTGAGCCCGGCGGCGGCGACGTCCTTGTTGCGGGCGAGGTAGAACTCGTTGTCGAAGCCGACGCCGGGGTCGCGGCCTTCCCGGTAACCGGCGGTCTCGTAGTGGCTCAGGGCGTTGGCGCTCGTGCGGACGGCGTCGGCGTTGATGCCGGCATAGCCCTTGGTGGAGAAGAAGGCGTTGGGATCGCGGCCCTCGCTCGCGCCGTAGGCGGCGTAGTGCGCGTCGGCATCCTGGCCGGAGGCGAGCACGTCCCCGTACCGGGACAGGTAGAAGAGATCGTCGACGAGGCCGTTGCCGTCGGCGCGGTCGACCAGCCGGTCGCTGAACTGGAACTGCTCGATCCCCGTCACCGTGTCGGTGCCCTCGGCGCCCGTGAGGGTGAGGAACCCGTTCGCGTCCCGCCCCAGGACGACGGAGCCGAGGGCGTAGGAGAAGATGGCGCGGTCGGTCCCCTCGCCGCCGTTGATGCGGTCGTTGCCCGCGCCGCCGATGAAGCTGTCGTTGCCGGCCGCCCCGTCGAGGATGTCGCTGCCGGCGCCGCCCACGAGGAAGTCGGCGGCGCTGCCGCCCGTCACCCTGTCGTCGCCCTGGCCGGCATTGATGTAGTGGCTCTCCGCCGTGCGGCCGGCGAGCGGCACGAGCGTATCGGCGGCGGCGGTGCCCAGCGCCACCACCCGGAACGCGTCGCCGCGCTCCGTGCCGGCGACGAGGTCGCGCACGTCGAAGGTGACGCCGTCCGTCGTCGCGACGAAGGTGATGCCCTCGTCGTCGACCCGGCTGGCGGAGCCGGCCAGGGCGCCGTCGGCCGCCTCGGCCTGAAGCCGCACGGCGAGGCCGCCATCCTGGTTGGCATTCGTGCGCCCGTCGTTGGCGCTGGCGTTCCCGACCTCGGCGGAGGTGAAGGTCAGGCGCACCTGCCCGGCGGCCGCCGCCGAGACGTCGACGCGGTCCGTGCCGTCGCCGAGGTTGATCTGGTCGGCGCCGTCGGTGGTGACGTTGAGCAGGGCGAGATCGCTGCCGGCGCCGCCGGAGATCGTGTCGTTGCCGAGGCCGCCGAGCAGCACGTCGTTGCCGAGGCCGCCGATCAGGGTGTCGTTGCCGCCGCGTCCGTCGATGACGTCGTTGCCCGCGAGCCCGTCCAGGGTCTCGCCGGCATCGGTGCCGATCAGGTTGTCGTTGCCGGTGGTCACCGCGGTGGCGCCCAGCCGGGCCGCCGCCTGCAGGTAGTCACCGAGCTCGGCCTGGTCGGTGAAGGCGCGCCCGCTACCGATCACCTGGCCCTGGGCGTTGGTGAAGGCATCGGTCTGGTCGGCGAGCTGCCCGAGCTGGGCCGAGCCGGCGCCCGCGGCGAAGAGCGGGATGACTTGGTTCGAGTGGTTGGTCGAGAAGAACAGGCCCTCCGGCACGCCGTCGCCGTTCCGGTCGGGCTGGACCGGCTGGTAGGGGATCGTGGCGCCCTCGGGACCGAAGAACAGGTGGTCGTGGTCGGCGGTGACGATGAGCAGCGTGTCCTCGAAGGTCGCCTTGCTCGTCGGGGCGTTGATGTAGTCGACGACCGTCTTCACCGCGTTGTTGAAGTCGATGTATTCCTCGATCATCCGGCCGCGGTTGTTCGCGTGCATGGCGCGGTCGACGGCGCCGCCCTCGATCATCAGGTAGAGACCGTCCGGATCGGCGTTCAGCTTGTTGAGGGCGGCGAGCGACAGCTCGGACAGCGTGGCCGAGGATTCGAGGCGCGGCACGCTGAAGGGAATCTCGGTGCCGTTCGCCGGGGCCGCGCCCGCGCGGTTGAAGTTGTTGCTGGTGAACGCCTGCGAGATCATCGCGAGGCGCTCGGCCGTCGGCGCGCCGGTGCCGGCGGCCTGGATCGCGGCGCGGTCCTGGAGGAGGTTCCAGCTCGCCCCGTCCTGCGAACGGTAGGTATCGGCCTTGAGGCCGTTCCAGAGGTCGGCGCCGATCCAGGTGTAGTCGGGCGCGGTGCGCAGGCGGCCGTTGTCGTCGTAATCCGGGTTGCCGGTGCCGGCGATCACGTCGAGCGTGCCGGACGCGAACATCTCCCGGGCGATGTCGTTGGCGTTGGAGCGGGCGATGTTGTGCGCCCCGCCCGTGGCGGAGGGCGTCGCGTCGCTGAACTGGACCGTGGTGACGACGCCGGTCGCCTTGCCCTGCTGCTTGGCGAGTTCCGCGATCGAGAAGAGTTCCGAGCCGTTGCCGTCGACGTCGATGGCGTTGTTGTAGGTCTTGTCGCCGGTGGCGATGGACGAGGCGGTGTTGCCCGAATCCGGATAGGTGTTGCGGTTCCACTCGTAGCCCGCGAAGGCGCGGGGCTGGCCGTTCGGGTCGAGGCCCGCGACGCGGGTGTAGTCGTAGTTCTTGGCCGGATCGTAGACCACCGCCGGGTTCTGGGCGAGGCCGGTCTCGCCGGGGACGGGGGTGGTGCGGGTGTCGAGGGGATAGACCGACTGCGCCGTGGCGGTGAAGCCGGGCCCGTCGGCGATCAGCACCTTGCCGGCCGCGCCCGCCCGCGGATCGCCGTTCGCGAGACCGTTGAGGTAGAGGCGGGTCGCCTCGAGTGTATTGAAGCCTGCGCCGTCGGCGATCATCACGATCACGTTCTTGACCGGACCGGCAGTCGAGGCCATTTTCATCTCCGAGTAATCAGATTGCGGGCTGCGTCGCGCAACAAATCGCCGCAGCGTTTTCGCGCAGATTTCAACGAAATCCGTTCCAGCGAAAACTTGGACCACAGGCATACGTCGCCATCCATGACAGCGAGATGACTGCTTTTTTGCAATAAGTCGGCTAAATCTATCGATCTACTTGCAATATCAAGACATCGGATCATGACCGACGTGTCGGCCGGAGCCGATGGCGACGGCGAGCAATCTCCACGTCCCACGAAAAAAGGCCCCGGCTCTCGCGAGCCGGGGCCTTTGTCTTGTCTCTGGCCCGCCCCGCCCGCGGAGCGGTCGGGGAGGCGCTGCCTTATTCGGCCGCGGGCAGCTCGTCGAACTGCGCGGCGTTGGCCGCGTTCTCGGCGGAGCGCTGCTGCAGGATCAGGCTGTCGCGGCGGCGCGCGATCGAGCGGATGTCCGCCGCGAGCGAGCCGGTGCCGGCCGGGATGAGCGAGCCGACGATGACGTTCTCCTTGAGCCCCTCCAGGGTGTCGACCTTGCCGTTGACCGCCGCCTCGGTGAGGACGCGGGTGGTCTCCTGGAACGAGGCCGCCGAGATGAACGACTTCGTCTGCAGCGACGCCTTGGTGATGCCGAGCAGGACCGGAACGCCCTGGATCGGCTTCTTGCCCTCGGCGAGCAGCTTCTCGTTGAACTCGGCGAGCTCCGTGCGGTCGATCTGATCGCCCGTGAGGATGTCCGAGTCGCCGCCGTCGGTGATCTCCACCTTCTGCAGCATCTGCCGGACGATGACCTCGATGTGCTTGTCGTTGATCGACACGCCCTGGAGCCGGTAGACCTCCTGGATCTCGTTGACGAGGTAGGCGGCAAGCTCCTCCACGCCCTTGATCGCCAGGATGTCGTGCGGCGCCGGGTTGCCGTCGACGATGTAGTCGCCGAGCTCGACCACGTCCCCGTCCTGCAGGTGGATGTGCTTGCCCTTCGGGATCAGGTACTCGACCGGATCGGACCCGTCGTGCGGCGTCAGCGTGAGCCGGCGCTTGTTCTTGTAGTCGCGGCCGAAGGCGATCGTGCCCGACTTCTCGGCGATGATCGCCGCATCCTTCGGACGGCGCGCCTCGAACAGCTCCGCCACCCGCGGCAGACCGCCGGTGATGTCGCGGGTCTTGGCCGATTCCGTCGAGACGCGGGCGAGCACGTCGCCGGCCTTCACCTTCGCACCCGGATCGAGACCGATGATGGCATCGACGGGCAGGAAGTAGCGGGCGTCCGAGCCGCGGGCGAGCTTCACCGCCTTGCCGTCCCCATCGACGACGAGCATCGCTGGCTTCAGGTCGGAGGTGCGGGCCGAACCGCGCCAGTCGATGACGACGCGCTTGGCGATGCCGGTCGACTCGTCGGTGGTCTCGGTGATGGACTGGCCATCGTAGAGATCCTCGTAGGCGACGATGCCGTCCACCTCGGCGACGATCGGACGGGTGTAGGGATCCCACTCGGCGATCCGCTGCCCGCGCTTGATCGTGTCGCCCTCGTCCACGCGAACCCGGGCACCGTACTGCAGGCGGTGGACCGCCCGCTCGGTGCCGTCGGGACCCACGATCACCACCGCGACCGAACGGCCGGTGGCGATGAGGTCGCCGTCCGAGTTCTTGGCGAGCGAGCGGTTGCGGATCCTGATCGTGCCCTCGAAGCTCGACTCGATGAAGGACGAATCCGCGATCTGCGCCGCGCCGCCGATGTGGAAGGTGCGCATGGTGAGCTGGGTGCCCGGCTCGCCGATCGACTGCGCCGCGATGACGCCGACGGCCTCGCCCATGTTGACGGGCGTGCCGCGGGCGAGGTCGCGCCCGTAGCAGGTGGCGCAGACGCCGCTCTTGGTCTGGCAGACCAGCACCGAGCGGATTTTCACCTCCTGGATGCCCGCGGCCGCGATGGCCGGCAGGTGCTTCTCCTCGATCGTCTCGCCGGTCTTGACGATGACGGTCCCGTCCTGGGCCACCAGATCCTCGGCCGTGGCACGACCCAGGATGCGGATGGCCAGCGGGGCGACGACCTGGCCGGCATCGATGATGGCGCGCATCTTGATGCCGTTGGTGGTGCCGCAATCCGTCTCGCGGATGACGGCATCCTGCGCCACGTCGACGAGGCGGCGGGTGAGATACCCTGAGTTCGCGGTCTTCAGCGCCGTGTCCGCGAGGCCCTTACGGGCGCCGTGGGTGGAGTTGAAGTACTCGAGAACGTCGAGACCTTCCTTGAAGTTCGAGATGATCGGGGTCTCGATGATCTCGCCCGACGGCTTGGCCATGAGGCCGCGCATGGCCGCGAGCTGCTTCATCTGCGCCGGCGAGCCGCGGGCGCCCGAGTGGCTCATCATGTAGATCGAGTTGACCTGCTTGTCGGCTCCCTTGTCGTCCTTCTGGACGGCGGAGATCCGGCCCATCATCTCGGCGGCGAGCTTGTCGGAGCACTTGGCCCAGGCGTCGACGACCTTGTTGTACTTCTCGCCCTGGGTGATCAGGCCGTCGTTGTACTGCTGCTCGTAATCCTTCACGAGCGCGCGGGTGTCGTCGACGATCGACCACTTGTTCTCCGGCACGACCATGTCGTCCTTGCCGAACGAGATGCCGGCGCGGAAGGCGTGGCTGAAGCCGAGCGCCATGATGCGGTCGCAGAAGATCACCGACTCCTTCTGACCGCAGTGGCGGTAGACGGTGTCGATCATCGCCGAGATCTCCTTCTTGGTCATCAGCTTGTTGACGACGTCGAAGGGCACCTTCGGGTGCAGCGGCAGCACGCCGGACAGGATCACGCGGCCGGGCGTCGTGTCGTAGATCTTCGACACGGGCTCGCCGTCCGGACCCAGGCCGCGCCAGCGCCACTTGATCTTCGAGTGCAGCGAGACGGTCTTGGCCGCGAGCGCGTGCTCGAGCTGACCGATATCGCCGAACACGCCCTGCATCGGGTTGTTCTTGTCGTCGGCCTTGTGCTCGCCGACCGCGCCGTCGGCGACGATCGAGAGGTAGTAGAGGCCGAGAACGATGTCCTGCGACGGCACGATGATCGGCTGACCGTTGGCCGGGTGCAGGATGTTGTTGGTCGACATCATCAGGACGCGCGCCTCCAGCTGAGCTTCGAGGCTCAGGGGGACGTGCACGGCCATCTGGTCGCCGTCGAAGTCGGCGTTGAACGCGGCGCAGACCAGCGGGTGGAGCTGGATCGCCTTGCCCTCGATCAGCTTCGGCTCGAACGCCTGGATGCCGAGCCGGTGCAGCGTCGGCGCGCGGTTGAGCATGACGGGATGCTCGCGGATCACCTCATCGAGGATGTCCCAGACCTCGGGCTTCTCCTTCTCCACGAGCTTCTTCGCCTGCTTGACGGTGGCGGAGAAACCCTTGGCGTCGAGGCGCGCGTAGATGAACGGCTTGAACAGCTCCAGCGCCATCTTCTTCGGCAGGCCGCACTGGTGCAGCTTGAGCTCCGGCCCGACCACGATGACCGAGCGGCCGGAATAGTCGACGCGCTTGCCGAGCAGGTTCTGGCGGAACCGGCCCTGCTTGCCCTTCAGCATGTCGGCGAGCGACTTCAGCGGACGCTTGTTGGCGCCGGTGATGACGCGGCCGCGGCGGCCGTTGTCGAACAGCGCATCGACCGCTTCCTGAAGCATGCGCTTCTCGTTGCGGATGATGATGTCCGGCGCGCGCAGCTCGATCAGCCGCTTGAGGCGGTTGTTGCGGTTGATGACGCGGCGGTAGAGGTCGTTGAGATCCGACGTGGCGAAGCGGCCGCCGTCGAGCGGGACCAGCGGGCGCAGGTCCGGCGGGATGACGGGCACGACCGTCAGGATCATCCACTCGGGCCGGTTGCCGGAGAGCTGGAACGCCTCGATGATCTTGAGGCGCTTCATCAGCTTCTTCGGCTTCAGCTCGGAGGTCGTCGTCGCGATCTCCTCCTTGAGCGAGGTCGCGATGCCCTCGAGGTCGAGCTCCTGCAGGATGCGCCGGATCGCCTCGGCGCCGATCATCGCCGTGAACGAATCCTCGCCGTACTCCTCCTGCGCGCGCAGGTACT
>NZ_BPRD01000415.1 GCF_022179745.1 Methylorubrum podarium | reverse complement strand
GGCCGCACCTTCGCCAACGAGGCGCTGCCCTACATCGCCGACGAGCACGCCCGGTCCGCGACCCTCGCCGACCGCCTCGGCGGCTGATCGGCCCGAGCCCGACGCGGGAAAGGGGCCGTCCTCGCAGGGGAGCGGCCCCTTTCCGTTTCGGCAGCCGGTCGGACCGTCCCCGGCGAGCGCCCGCCTCTCGCCACCGCGGGCCGGAGCCGGTAAAGACCGGCCTCCTCCTCAAAGCCGGATGCCCATGGATCCGATGACAGGCGCCGACGCGCACCGCCTCCCGCTGCGCGTCTACTACGAGGACACCGACTTCTCGGGCTTCGTCTACCACGCGAGCTATCTGCGCTTCATGGAGCGCGGGCGCACAGAGCTTCTGCGCGGGCTCGCGGGCGACCAGTCGGACCTGCATGCCGAGGGAGCGGGTCTCGTCTTCGTCGTGCGGAAGATGAGCCTCGACTTCCTGAAGCCCGCCCGCATGGACGACCTGATCGAAGTCCATACCCGCTCGAGCGAGTTGCGCGGCGCATCCATGCATCTGGCTCAGGAAGTCCGCCGCGGCGACGAGGTGCTGGTGCGCGCCGAGGTCGTCGTCGCCTGCGTGCGGAACGGACGGGCGATCCGCCTGCCCGAGAGCCTGCGCCGCGCGCTCACGCCCTCCGAGCTCGGACCTGCCTGACTTCGACGGGACGATCGATCATCGGCCCCGCTCCCGGCCTCATGATCCGCGGCGGGACAGGGTGCGTCGATCCCGCGAGCGGTCGGATCCCGGTCCACGCAACGGTTTCTTAACCCTGTCGCGAGCTTAGACTCCTGCACGCGCAGCGCCGATGCGGGCCGTCCGAGGCCGGGCCCCGACCCATACTTTCGACAGATTCGCGAGTGATCTCAGGTCTCATCGCTCAAAGGATCAGTCGGCAGTCCGGCCCGCGGTGGCGCGGCCCTGACGACGCGAGGATCGTTCGATGACCCCAGCCGATGCCATGCAGGCCGCGCCCGTCGCAGACATGAGCCTGTTCGGCCTGTTCTGGCAGGCCCACTTCGTCGTGAAGATCGTGATGATGGGCCTGCTCGGCGCCTCGATCTGGTGCTGGTCGATCATCGTCGACAAGACGCTGCTGTTCCGGCGCACGGAAGCCGAGATGGATGCCTTCGAGGAGGCGTTCTGGTCCGGCCGCTCGCTGGAGGAGCTCTACCGCTCCTTCAACGATCGCCAGCCGACCGGCCTCGGCGCCCTGTTCGTCGCCGCCATGCGGGAATGGAAGCGCTCCTTCGAGGGCTCGGGCCGGCAGATCCATTCGCTGTCGCAGCGCATCGACAAGGTGCTCGACGTCACCATCCAGCGCGAGGTCGAGCGGCTCGATTCGAAGCTCCTGTTCCTCGCCTCGATCGGCTCGGCCGGCCCCTATATCGGCCTGTTCGGCACGGTCTGGGGCATCATGACCGCCTTCACCTCGATCGCGGCCTCGAAGAACACCTCGCTTGCCGTCGTGGCCCCGGGCATCGCCGAGGCGCTCTTCGCCACCGCCATCGGCCTGTTCGCGGCGATTCCCGCGGTGCTCGCCTACAACAAGCTCCAGGCCTCCGTCGCCAAGTCGCAGTCGCGGCTCGAAGGCTTCGCCGACGAGTTCTCGGCGATCCTCTCGCGCCAGATCGACGAGCGCCTCTCGGTCGCCGCCTGACCGAATCGTTGCTGAAGCGGGAGCCAGGCTTATGGGCATGACGCACGGCGCGGCGCAGGGCGGCGGCAAGCGCCGCCGCCGTGGACGCCGCGGGCACGGCGCCATCAACGAGATCAACATGACGCCGTTCATCGACGTCGTGTTGGTGCTGCTGATCGTCTTCATGGTGGCCGCACCGATGATGACGGTGGGCGTGCCCCTCGACCTGCCGCAATCGAAGGCGAGCCCGCTCAACTCCGACGTCAAGCCGATCACGCTCTCGATCCGCCGCACCGGCGAGGTCTATCTCGGCGAGGTCGAGCTGAAGGACGACGACATCGTGCCCCAGCTCCTGCAGACGGCCAAGACCGGCACCGAGGAGCGCGTGTTCGTGCGCGGCGACAAGCGGGTCGATTACGGGCGCGTGGCCCAGGTGATGGCGATCGTGACCGGTGGCGGCTTCAAGAAGGTCGCCCTCGTCACCGAGCCGGAATCGAATTAGCGGAGCGGGACGAAGTGGCTCTGCGCTGGCCCGAATCTCTTCGCAATCGCGAACCGGGTGTCTGGATCTCGGCCGGCGCGCACGCCGCCGTGCTGGGCCTCGCGCTGTTCGCGGTCGCGGCCCCGGCCCTGCCCGACGCCCAGGAGGGCGTGCCGGTCGAGGTGCTGACCGAGCAGCAATTCTCCGAGCTGACCCGCGGCGAGCGCAACGCCGAGAAGCCGCAGAACAATCCGAACCGTGCCGACCGCGTCTCCGAGAAGGTGGAGCAGCGCGAGCCCGAGAACGCGAAGACCGACGCGCCGGCCGCCCCCACCCGCACCGCCGACACCCGGCTCGCCGCCGTCGACGCGATGCCGCTGCGCGCCGACACAGCCGATCCGGTGAAGGAGGAGGCGGAGGCCGCCGCCGCGAAGGCGGAAGCCGCCAAGGCCGAGGCCGAGAAGGCCGCTGCCGCCAAGGCGGCCGAGGCGAAGGCCAAGGCCGAAGCCAAGGCGAAGGCGGATGCCGCCGCGAAGGCCGAGGCTGCCAAGGCGGCCGAGGCCAAAGCCGCCGCCGCGAAGGCGGAGGCCGAGAAGCGCGAGGAACTCCAGAAGCTGGTCGAGCGCGAGCAGGCGGAGGCCGAAGCCGCCGCCAAGGCAGCCGAGAAAGCGGCTGAGAAGGCCGCCGAAGCCAAGGCCAAGGCGCGCGCCGAGGCGAAAGCCAAGGCGGAGGCCAAGGCCAAGGCGGATGCCGAGGCCCATGCCAAGGCGGAGGCCGAAGCGAAGGCCAAGGCCGAGGCCGCCGCGAAGGCCGAGGCGGAAGCCGAGCACCGCAAGCGGGTCGCCGAAGCCAAGGCCAAGGCGGAAGCCGAGGCGAAGGCCAAGGCCGAGGCCGCCGCGAAAGCCAAGGCGAAGGCGATGGCCGACGCCAAGGCGAAGGCCGATGCCGAGGCCAAGGCACGCCAGCAGGCGGAACTCGCCAACAGGGCCAGCCCCGGCGACAGCCGCGAAACGAACACGCGCGCCGCCTCGCAATCGACCGGCTCGACCGGCCGCGAGGTCCAGCGCACCGCCTCGCTCGGCGCGGCGACCGGCAACGCCCAGCGCCTCTCGCCCTCCCTGCGCGACGCCCTCGTGGGCATGCTGCAGCAGCAGATCGAGCGGTGCTACTCGGCGCCGCCGGGCGCGACGCAGGGCGTGGTGCTGCCGATGCTCGACATCCGCCTCAATCCGGACGGTTCGCTCACGGCCGAGCCCCGCGTGATGCGGGCCGGAAACAACTCGGTCGATCAATCGATCGCCCAGGCGGCGCTCCGGGCAGTGCGGCGCTGCGCGCCCTACAAGATCCCGGCCCAGTACGCGCCGTATTACAACGACTGGAAGGCCATCAACGCCGAGTTCGAGTTCTCGCCCGTGTGATCCGCCGGCTCGACCGGCCGATCCACCCCGTCTCGGCCTTCCTCTCTCGCACTCCTTTGACTGACCTGGACTTGTCCCATGCCTGGAACAGCCTTCACGCGGCGCGCCCTCCTGCCGGCTCTGACGGCCGCGCTCGGCGTTCTCGCCCTGGCGCTGCCCGCCGCCACCCCGGCGCGGGCGCAGCTCCAGCTCCGCATCGGCAGCGGCGCCTTCCAGCCGATGCCGATCGCGGTCGCCGACTTCGCGGGCGATGCGAGCCTCGGCACGCTGGTCTCCAGCGTCATCACCAACAACCTGCGCCGCTCCGGCTACTTCACGCCGCTGGAGAAGGGGCGCTTCCCTGAGAATCCGAGCTTCGACGCGGCGCCGAACTTCGAGGCCTGGAAGGGCGCGGGCGTCCAGGCGCTGATCACCGGCCGGGTCGGGCGCGACGCCTCGGGCCGGCTCACCGTCGCCTTCCGTCTCTGGGACGTGGCCTCGGGCCAGCAGATCACGGGTCAGCAATACGGCACCGACGTCGCCAACGCCCGCCGCACCGGCCATCTCGTGTCGGACGCGGTCTACACCAAGGTCACCGGCCTCGGCCCGTGGTTCGACAGCCGCGTCGCCTATGTCGACGAATCCGGTCCGAAGGAGCACCGCCGCAAGCGCCTGATGGTGATGGATCAGGACGGCGCCAACGTCCGCGCGCTGACCGGCGGCGGCGACGTCTCGGTGGTGGCCCCGCGCTACTCGCCGGCGGGGCAGGACATCGCCTTCATGACCCAGGCGACGGGCCAGCAGCCGAAGGTCCAGATGATCGACCTGGAGACCGGCAAGCGTCAGACGGTCGGCAACTTCGCCTCGATGAGCGCCAGCCCGCGCTTCTCCCCGGACGGGCGCCGCCTCGTGATGAGCGTGCAGCAGGGCGGCAACGCCGACATCGTCACCGTCGATCTCGCGTCGAAGGCGCAGACGCCGGTCACGCAGGGGCTGGCGATCGACACCTCGCCGAGCTACTCGCCGGACGGCAGCCAGATCGTGTTCGAATCCGACCGCGGCGGCTCGCAGCAGATCTACGTGATGGGAGCGGACGGCTCGAACCCGCGCCGCCTCTCGTTCGGCGAAGGCTCGGCCTCGCAGCCGGCCTGGTCGCCCCGGGGCGACCTCATCGCCTTCACCCGGCAGCGGAAGGGCGGCTTCGCCATCTGCGTGATGAAGCCCGACGGCTCGGGCGAGCGGGTGCTGACGGAGGGCTTCCACAACGAGAGCCCGACCTTCGCGCCGAACGGCCAGTACGTGATGTTCTTCCGCGATCCCGGCGGCCAGGGCGGCGGCAAGCTCTACATGGTCGACATCACCGGCAAGGTGGAGCAGCCGGTGCCGACCCCGTCCTTCGCCTCGGACCCGACCTGGTCGCCGCTCCTATCGGGGAAGTAGGCCGACGGTCGGAGGCGCAGCCGTCGAGGGGCGCTCTCCTCCGAGCGCACTCGACCGCGCCGCGAAGGCCGGCTTCCGGCCGCGCTCCAACGACGAAATCCGCGCGGGCCTCGACGGCCGGCACGGCAGAAACTCGTCTGGTTCGCGATAAAAACCGCGGCGGAAGCGGTCCAGAGGTGGGGCTGATGCGTGTTCGAAGTCGCGCCGTGTCGGCCGCTTCTGCGCCCCTAGGGATCCGCTTCCGTCCGGTGTTCGTGGCGGGCCGCTAAGTCCGAGACCGAACGGGTTCTCAGGCTATCGTAGCGGCTTTGCGCTGCGGTGGAGTCATCCCTGTCTCCTCCAGCTTTCGCCAACAAACCGTGCGCGGACCACCCGGTTTCCTGGCCGATGTGCTTGCGACCGCGAAGCACGGATAGAGACTGCGTCCGTATTGGCAGGCCGTCAAGCGGGAATTTGCTGCCAAGCCGACTGTTTCTCGTCCTAGCGAATGCTTGATCGACAAAATCGTTCGCCGGCAACGGCTTACGGCGCACGATGGAAAAGTCCGATGTGCAGCGGGCCGAAAACGACGGTTTTCGGCAGGACGGCGGAGGTCCGGCGCGAGCGCGCCGTCGAGGCATCGACACAAACCAGCATCAATCGTCGGCGAGACTGTCCTGCCTGTCCTGGCCGCTCCCCCCCCGGCAACCGGACAGGCTCGCGGGCCGGCACGACGCACCCAGCAGGCGTGCCGGCTCGCGGTCGATCAGATCGCCGCGAGCCCGCGTTGCACGGCCGGGCGGGCGAGCAACGCGTCGAGCCAGCGGCGCACGTTCGGATGGCCGTCGAGTTCGATGCCCTGCTTGCCGTGGAACTTGGCCCAAGTCAGCGCGGCGATGTCGGCGATCGAGTAGGCGTCGGCGAGGTATTCGTGCGCGGCGAGCCGCCGGTCGAGGACGCCGTAGAGGCGCTTGGCCTCCTCCGTGAACCGCTCGATGGCGTAGGGGATCTTGTCCTGCGCGTAGATGCGGAAATGGTGGGCCTGCCCCAGCATCGGCCCAAGGCCGCCCACCTGCCAGAACAGCCACTCGTCCACGGCGGTACGGGCGCGCTCGTCGCTGGGATAGAGGCAGCCGGTCTTGCGCCCGAGATATTGCAGGATCGCGCCCGACTCGAACACCGAGATCGGCGCCCCGCCCGGCCCGTCCGGATCGACGATGGCCGGGATCTTGTTGTTGGGCGAGATGGCGAGGAAGTCGGGCGCCATCTGCTCGCCTTTCCCGATATTCACCGGCACGACCCGGTAGGGCAGCCCGCACTCCTCGAGCATGATCGGGATCTTCCACCCGTTCGGCGTGCTCCAGGTGTAGAGTTCGATCGGCTGCGCCGTCGTGACCGCCATGCTGGCATCCCGGGAAAGCGGGCCCGCGCCCATCCTCGGCTAAGGAGGTAGCGCGGAACGGCCCGGCGGCTCAAGCCGACGGCCAAGCCTGTCTGCAATCGTGTGCAAGTTGCAGAGGACGCTTGCTCTTTGGCCGCCGATGCGGCTGTGATGCGGCGTGGACGGCGACGCTGCCGAATCCGTCCCTCCGGAGTTGCCCGATGCTCTCTCGTCTCCTCGCCGCCGCCCTGATGGCGGCACCGCTCCTCCTGGCTCAGGCCGCGACGGCCAAGGACACCTGGAACGCACCGAGCGCCAAGGAGACGACGAAGGAGACGGCGAAGGAGCCGAGCGTGGCCCAATCCGCCGCCCGCGAGCGGCAGAAGAAGTGCGGCGCCGAGTGGCGCGCGCTCTCGGCCACCGAGAAGGCGGCCCAGGGGCCGAAATGGCCGCAATATTACAGCAAGTGCGTCAAGCGCCTGAAGGAGCAGAAGGCCTGACGGACCGTCCGCGCCGTTGACGGGGCAGGCCGTTCGTGAACCGAACGGCGGCGGGCGTGTTGCCCCGCCGACCTGTCCTGAATCGCTCCCGGGCCGATGCGGATCATGGTTCCGCGCGGGAGCGAATCGAACCGAAGACCGAAAGCCTCGACGACATGGAGCGTGAACGCCGCATCCTGCAACGCACGGTGGCGGTCGCCGCGATCGTGCCCGTCCTGGCGGGACTCTACGGCGTGCTGTTCGGCATCGACGGCATCGGCGGCGGCACACCGGTCAACATCTCGGCCGACAGCCATTTCCGCTACCTGTCCGGCCTGCTGACCGGGATCGGCATCCTGTTCTTCACCTGCGTGCCGGCGATCGAGGACAAGTCGCGGCTGTTCCGCTTCCTCACCCTCGTCGTGGTGCTCGGCGGGCTGGCGCGGCTGCTCGGGCTCTACCTCACCGGGCTGCCGTCGCTGACCATGCTCGCGGCGCTCGCCCTCGAACTCGTCGTCACGCCGCTGCTCTGCCTGTGGCAGATGCGGGTCGCGCGCCTCGCCCGCGATCGGCGACAGGCCCTGGAGCCGGGGACCGGGGTCGCACGGTGAGCGGGGCGGCGCAGCGGGCCGGCCGGGCGGGTGCGGGCGAGCGCCTGCTCGACACCCTCGACCGCTGGGTGCCCAAGCCCGCCGCCTGGGCCTTCACCATCCGGATCTGGCTCGCCATGATGCTGGCGCTCACCGCCGCGTTCCGGCTCCAGCTCGACAGCGCCTCCTCGGCGGCCGCCGCACTGGGTCCAGGCGCTGCGCGCGGGGATTTTCGGCCGTCCCGCCCGGACGGGGCCCGGCGCCGAGCGGGCGCACTGACGCCGCCGCTGCGCGCAAACGGTGCGATACCCACGAAAATTGGGTAAGGCGGCGGCATGGCCGCTTCTCCCCTCGTCCGCTTCGCTCCCTCGCCGACCGGCTTCCTGCATATCGGCAACGCCCGCCCGGCGCTGCTGAACGCCCTGTTCGCCCGCCGCGAGGGCGGCCGCTTCCTGCTGCGCCTCGACGACACCGACCGGGAGCGCTCGACGGAAGAGTTCGCCGCCGCCGTGGCCGAGGATCTCGGCTGGCTCGGCATCGCGCCGGACCTGTTCTTCCGCCAGAGCGAGCGCACCGCCCTCTACGACGCGGCGGCCAAGCGGCTGAAGGCGGCGGGGCGGCTCTATCCCTGCTACGAGACGCCGGAGGAGCTGGAGCGGCGGCGCAAGCGCCAGCTCGGCCGCGGCCTGCCGCCGATCTACGACCGGGCGGCGCTCGCCCTGACCGAGGCCGACCGCGCCGCCCTCGAGGCCGAGGGCCGCCGTCCGCACTGGCGGTTCAAGCTCGATCACCGCATGGTCGCCTGGAACGATCTCGTCCGCGGCGAGAGCCACGTCGATTGCGCCTCGCTCTCCGACCCCGTGCTGGTGCGCGCCGACGGCAGCTACCTCTACACGCTGCCCTCCGTCGTGGACGACGCCGAGGTCGGCGTCACCCACGTCATCCGCGGCGAGGATCACGTCACGAATACCGGCGTGCAGGTGCAGCTGTTCGAAGCCCTCGGCGCCGCCGTGCCCGCCTTCGGCCACCACAACCTGCTGACCACCGCGGACGGGGAGGGGCTGTCGAAGCGCCTCGGTCATCTCTCCCTGCGGTCGCTGCGCGAGGCCGGCTACGAGCCCGAGGCCGTGCGCTCGCTCGCGGTGCTGACCGGCTCGGCCGAGGCCGTGCGCCCGATCGCTTCCCTCGACGAGTTGGCGAGCCTCGTCGATCTCGCCCACCTGTCGCGGGCGCCGGCGCGGTTCGACCCGGCGGAGCTCGACGGGATGAACGCCCGCCTCGTCCACGAGATGCCGCTCGACGCGGTCCGCGAGCGGCTCGCCGCCCTCGGCGTACCGGCGGACCAGGCCGAGGCGTTCTGGCCGGCGGTGCGGGCCAATCTCAGCCGCGTCGCGGAGGCCGCGGATTGGTGGCGGGTGGTGACGGGGCCGGTGACGCCCGTGATCGCCGAGCCGGATTTCATCGCCGGGGCAGCCCGGCTGCTGCCGGAAGCGCCGTTCGATGCCGGCACGTGGAAGGTCTGGACCGACGCGGTGAAGGCCGAGACCGGCGCCAAGGGCCGCGCCCTGTTCATGCCGTTGCGCCTCGCGCTGACCGGGCTCGACCACGGCCCGGATCTCTCCGCGCTGCTGCCGCTGATCGGACGCGAGCGGGCGGGGCGGCGGCTGGCCGGCGAGACCGCCTAATCCAGGACGCCGTCGGGCTCCGCCTCGATCATCATCACATCGAGGGTGAAGCTGCCGTCGTCCTCGATCGCGAAATGGGACCGCACCGCCTCGGCGGCCCCCATCTGAAGCGCCCGGATCACTGCGATGCTCGCCTCCGGCGTGCCCATCCGGGCGACCCATGACGGGAAGTCCATGCGCACGCGCCAGTGCCGGGCGGCGCCGGGCACGAAGCCGGCCTCCGCCAGCATCCGGCGCCACTCCGCCTCGCCGTAGTCGCGCACGTGGGACGGATCGCGCAGCAGCTCCCAGGCCTGGAGATGGGTGTCGAGCAGCGGTGGGCCCGGATGCACGACATCGACGATGCCGAGCCGCCCGTCGGGGGTCAGCACCCGGTGCGCCTCGCGCAGGGCGGCGGGCACGTCGCCCCAATGGTGAGCGCTGTAGCGCGAGAGCACGCGCTCGAAACTCGCATCCGCGAAAGGCAGCGCCTCGACGCTGGCCTGCCGCGTCGCGACGTTGGTGAGGCCGCGGCGCCGCGCCTCGGCCGAGACGGCGTCGAGCATGGCCTGCGACAGGTCCAGAGCCGTGACGGAGCGGACATGCGGCGCCACCGCGTAGGTGACGTGGCCGCCGCCGCAGCCGAGATCGAGCACCGCCGCGTGGGGGAGGGCAGCGAGACCGGCCAGCGCCTCAAGGTCTTCGCCCGCGGCATGGACGGCGCTGGCGACGTAGGCGGCGGCGCGGCTGCCGAACTGGCTCGCGGTCTGGGCGTCGTGGCTCGGCGATCCGCTCATGCCGTCCGCTCTCCTCCGGCCGCGGCCCGCTCGATCGCCGCGACGTCGAGCTTCACCATGCCCTGCATGGCGGTGAAGACGCGGGCGGCCACGTCCGGATCGGGGTCGGCGAGGCGGCGCAGCATCACCTCCGGCACGATCTGCCAGGGCACGCCCCAGCGGTCACGCAGCCAGCCGCAGGCGATCTCCGCCCCGCCGTCGGCGGTGAGCGCCGACCACAGGCGATCGACCTCGGCCTGATCCCGGCAGGTGACCGAGATCGAGGCGGCGGTCCCGTAATCGACCGGCGTGCCGCCGTTCAGCGCCTGAAAACTCTGCCCGCCCAGGGTAAAGGCGATCAGGATCGGCTCGCCGGCCTCGCCGCCCGGCCAGGGGCCCGGCGCGCTCTGAATGTGGTCGATCCGCGAATCGGGCACGAGCGACACGTAGAGGCGGACGGCCGCCTCCGCGTCCCTGCCGAACCAGAGGCAGGTGCTGACGTCGGGCATGGGGCGCTCTCCCTCTCCGAGGTCAGGATAACGAGCCCAGCGCTCGAAATTCAACCGCCGGACCGGCCGCCGCGGCCGTTCAGGTCGTCAGTCCTCCGCCCGCCAGCGGGAGCGGCGCGAGCCGCGTCAGGCGCAGCGCGACGAGGAGGGCCGCCACGTAGAGGCTGCCGAAGAAGCCCGCGACGCCGGGCCAGCCGAGATGGAGGAAGAACCAGCCGCCCGCCGTGCCGAGCAGGGACGAGCCGAGATAGTACATGCAGAGATAGATCGCCGAGGCCTGCGCCCGGTCGCTCGACGCCCGGCGCCCGACCCAGCTCGACGCCACCGAGTGCGCGCCGAAGAAGCTCACGGTGACGACGACGATGCCTGCGATGATGAGGACGAGGTTGTCGGCGAGCGTCAGCGCGATGCCGCCGATCCCGAGGAGGATCGCCAGCCACAGCACCTTGCGCCGCCCCAGCACCCCGGCGATGTGGCCGGTGATGGCCGAACTCGCCGTGCCCGCAAGGTAGACGATGAAGATCAGCCCGATCACCGTCTGGCTCAGGGAGAAGGGCGGTTCGAGCAGGCGGAAGCCGATATAGTTGTAGACGCAGACGAAGCCGCCCATCAGCAGGAACGGCTCGAGAAACAGCCACGGCAGGCCGGCATCGCGGAAATGGTGGGTGAAGGTGCCGGGCACCTCGCGCCAGCGCATGCGGTGGGCGAGGAAGTGGCGCGAGGCGGGCAGGGCGAACTGGAAGGCGAGCGCCGCGAACAGCGCCAGCACGCCGATGATTCCGAGGCCCCAGCGCCAGGAGGCGTGGTCGGCGATGACGCCCGCGAGCAGCCGCCCGACCATCCCGCCCAGGGCGTTGCCGCCGATGAGCAGCCCCATCGACAGGCCGATGGCCCGCCCGTGCATCTCCTCGCTCAGGTAGGCCATGGCGACGGCGGGCAGGCCGCTCGCGGCGATGCCGGTCAGCGCCCGCAGCATCAGGAAGCCGTGCCAGCTCGGCATCAGCACGGCGCCGATGGTGAGGAGCGCCGAGGCGAACAGCGAGGCCGCCATCACCCGCTTGCGGCCCCAGACCTCGGAGAGAGGGCTGACGATCAGCAGCGAGACCGCGAGGGTCGCGCAGGGCAGCGACAGCGCGAGGCTGCTCTCGGCCGGGGAGACGTCGAAGGTGTCGTGGAAGACCGGCAGGAGCGGCTGGACGCCGTAGAGCACCGCGAAGGTGGAAAACCCCGCCGCGAACAGGGCGAGGGTCGCCCGGCGGAAAGTCGGCGTCCCGGCCTCGATGAACCGGTCGCTGTCGTCCGCCATCGCTGCCCCGTGCCCTTGATCCAACGCGTACCCCTCCCCCACCTGCGCCGCAGAGGGGGGAGGGTCAAGCACCTGGATCAACGCGGAGCGGGCGGCTGCTGCCCCTCTGCCTGCTGCTGGAGCAGCGGCGTGATGCGGCGCACCGTGACGCGGCGGTTCTCGCGGTTCGCCTCCTGCGTGTTCACCTTCAGGTACTGCTCGCCGTAGCCCTGCGTGGTGAGGTTCTCCGGCGGCACCTGGAAGTTCTGCGTCAGCACCGCGGCCACCGACTGCGCCCGGCGATCGGAGAGCGACAGGTTGTCGATGTCCGACCCGACGGCGTCGGTGTAGCCCTCGATCAGGAACACCTCCTGCGGATTGTCCTTGATCGTCCGGTTGATCGCCTCGGCGATGGTCGAGAGGCGCTTGGCCTGGTCGGGCGTGACGGTGAAGGAGCCGGTGTCGAAGGTGATCGTGTTGATGTCCACCGAGGGCATGCGCGCGCGCAGCTGCGGGCTGTAGCGCACCTGATCCAGGGTGTAGCGCCGATCGAGCTTCTGAACCGGCGGGGCGGAGAGCGCCTCGTAGACGGTGCGCTCGTCGGCCCCGTCGTAATCGACGACGTAGCGGTCGCGCGGGATGCGGATGTCCGGCGGCGGCAGGTCCACCACGTCCTCGTAGATCGGCCGGGGGGCGCCGCCGTAGGTGTTGTTGATCAGCACGACCTCGCGTCCGTCGCGGTAGCGGCGG
>NZ_BPRD01000414.1 GCF_022179745.1 Methylorubrum podarium | reverse complement strand
GGCCGGGCTCGCCGCCGGTGAGCCGGAGCTTTTTCGCGAGCCGGACGGTCCAGCGACCGAAGCCGTGATCGTGCCCTCCCCGCCGCCGGAAGGCGGCCCGGCCGCCACCGAAGGAGCCGGTGCATCGATGGTCGAGCGGACCTCGTCACGGTTCGAGCCGTGCGCGAGACCGGCGGCCTGGAACAGCGCCGTGCGGACGACCGGCTGCTCGGCGCGAAGCCAGCGCTCGAACCGATCGGAGGCGTCCTCCTCCTGCGCCCGGCTGCGCAGATCGCGCAGGGCGACGAAGACCCGCAGATCCTCGTCGGAGGGGTCGATCAGCCGGCCGCCGGCCGCGGTGAAGGCATCGACGAGCTGCTTCGTCTTGGCGCCGCCGGGCATCGGCCCGCGGCGCACCAGCAGCAGCGCGCGGTCGGGGATACGCGCCGAGATGCCCGAGGCCGTCAGCGCCGCGCGCAGACGCGCCTGGAAGGCGATGGCGTTCTGGTGCTGGAGCGCCCGATAGCAGACGTGGCGCTCGCGATCGTTCTCGTCCCGGTGGATGAAGATCAGCCGGCCGTGCAGCGGCGGGATCTTCTGGTCGGGCTCTCCCTTGCTCGCGACGTCGAGCGCGTCGTCGGGATCGTCCTCCAGGGCGTAGAGGTCGAAGGCGTCGCGCAGCACCTGCCCGAGCCAGTGGTCCTCGTCGCTGCGGATGCCGGCGATGTCGGCCCGCGCGCAGGCGGCGGCGAGGTCGAACTCGACCTCTGGAAGCGGGGCCACCGCAGCCGCCGAGGTTTCGACGAGACTGTCGCAGACGGAGACCGCGCCCGCTGCGAGGCAGCGGCGGCGGAAGGCGTCGCAGCGCATCAGCAGCGTGCGCGGCATCATCGCCGAGTCCGACGCCTCGGCGATGGCCCGCTCGCTGAACGGCCATGTCGGGGAGGGTGCCGCGAAGCCCGCCTCCGCGTAGGCCGGCCGCAACCGGCCGGCGATGAGCGCGGTGGCGGCGGCCCGCTCGTTCATGCCGACGAGGCCGATCGGCTCGGCGAAGCGCTGCAGCACCGGTGTCATGGCGCGAGCGCCGAGACGCAGCCAGGATTCCTGCAGGCAGGTCACCACCGTCATCGTGCGATCGCAGACGATATGGAGTTCGAGAAGGCCCGCGGCGAGCACCTCGGCGAGGCCGGCTTCCGCCTCGATCCCGTCCTCGGCCGCGAGCCGGCTCGTCTCGATGAGGCCATCGATCTGATCGACGGCGACGAGCGTCGGGCCGCTGAGCGCCATGATCCAGCACATGCCGCGCACGAGTTCGACCGGTGCCGGCGGCGGCGTCCGGAAGCCCAGCGCGGCCCGTTCCGCCGGATCGGCCTCGTAGCCCTGCAGCCAGGCATGGGCGAGCCCGACCACGGCGAAATCCTGCGACCGCAGCAGGCAGAGCGCGCGGAAGACGTCGAGATGCTTGAGCGCGCGGGCCGCGTCCACGCTCATGAGCGCGCGCACCAGCACGTCGACGATCCGGCGCGCATCCATGTTCGGGGTGTTGAACGCGGCCTCGACCTGCACCTCGACGCCGAAGCGGCGTGCCACGCCCGCGAGCACCGCATCCGATTGCCGCCGCCCGTCCGGCATCGTCTGCAGCAGCGCGGTGACGAAGCTCAAGGCCGCGCTGCGCCAGAAATCCGTGAGCCCGAGCACGTCGAGGGGCACGAACCAGCCGCCCGCGCGCCAGACCTCCTGCCGGAGCTGCCCGACGAGATGGGTCTTGCCGACGCCGGACTGCCCGACGAGCACGCGCCCCTCCGCACGGTCGGCCGGCGCCCGCGCCTTGCGCTGCAGCTCGGCGACGATCTCCGGGGCGAGCCGCTCGTTCGGACCGCCGGTCGGCGGCGTGTCGATCCAGATGCTGTCGAGCGTGCGCACCCAGTCGAAATCGACCCGGCGCAGGGCGTCGAGGGCATCGCTCATGACTGGATCCAGATGATGTGGAAGGGCTCGCCCGCCGGGCTGAAGGCCGCCGCGCGCTCGGCGGGATCGAGCGATTTGGGATCGCTGAACTGGCTCAGCCGCGCCGTCCTGTCGCCGCGCAGGATGGCGGCGAGCCCGGCATCGACCGTCGCGCGATCGAGGTCGGCGAGGCCGGCGCGCAGGGCGCTCAGGCGCACGGCCTTGGCCCGCTCGCCCCCCGTCAGCGCGAGATAGGCGCTCTCGATCCGGGCCCGCAGCTGCTTGGGCGTCGGCGTCTTCGATCCCTTGGAGTTCGATCCCTTGGAGGAAGCCCTGCGCGCGGGCGATCGCGGCTCCGCCGGTGCCGGCTCCTCGGGGGCGCTTCCGACGAGCTCGGCGAGCGTCCGGCCCGTCGCGGCCAGATCGGCCTGCATCCGTTCCAGCCAGTCCTGCAGCACGCGGAAGCTCGGCGGCAGGGGCTCGCGCATATGCTCGCCGGCCCAGGCCCAGCCCTTGTCGGTGACGGTCAGCCGGAGCGAGCGCCCCTGCTTCTCGGCCTCAAGGTAGCGGCCGGCGATCAAGGCCTCCCGATCCGCCTTGTCGATGCGCGGCACGAGCGCACTCTGCAGCGCGCTGCCGTGCCGGCCGAGGAGACACCACAGAATCAGGGCCTGCTTCGGTGTCGGTGTCCCGCTCATCGCTCACCCCCTTTCGTGCCCCGTCGCAGTCGGACGACGGCGCGAATCTTCTCGATCGCCAGGGGCAGGTCGGCCGCGACCTGCTCGTTGGTCAAGCGCAGCACGAGGTAGCCCGCGGTCAGCAGCTCGTAATCCCGGTGCCGGTCGTTGCCGAACTTCGGCTCGGTCCGGTGCTCCGGTCCGTCGAGTTCCACGACGACGCGATGCGCGCGGCAGAGCAGGTCGACGCGCGGCCGCGCGCCCCAATCCCCGACCGGTACCGAGGCGTTGCAGACGAACAGACCCGCGAGACCGGCGTCCTGTTCCAAGGCCGCCGCGACCCGCCGCTCGATCTCGCTCGCAGGATGCGGTCCGGCCGGCGCGATGAAGCGTGCGACCGCCCCACGCTCCTCCCGGACGAGGGCGCGGGCGCCGTAGAGGAGCCGGTCGTAGGGGGCGGTCTCGGGGGGCTCCACGGTCAGGGCCGCGACGACGGCTGCCCCGTGCCGGGCGCACCATTCGAGAGCCTCGATCACAGGCCGCGCCCGTATCTCCGAGGCAGGATCGACTTCCCAGATCAGGACGACACCGGCAGGATCGATCACCCGGAGCAGCCGACCGAATTCGAGCGTTTGCGCCATCCGCCGGAAGCGCGGGGTATGGCCGAGCCGGGCGCGCTTCGCGGCGGCCTTGAGCCAGGGATCGGTCGCGACCGGATCGACGCCATCACCCCAACGGTGCCAACCCGGCCAACGATGGAGCGCCAGTTCGGCGAGGTCATCGAGCAGCCGGTTGACGATGGCGGTCGCCGCGGGGAGCCCCTCGCACGAGACCAGGAGCGCGCTGCGGCGGCCATCCGAGATCTCGGAGACGAGGGCACCGACGCCCTCGCGGCCGCTCCCCACGACGACCATGCGCTGCCCCGGCACAAGGCGGACAATGCCTTGAGCCAGATCGCCTGCCGTGATCCGCGGCCGTGCCGCAGCGTCGAGATCGAGGGACGGTCGCAAACAGGAACCGTGTTGCGGAGTGACCGCCGACGCTCGGACGTCGAGCAGCCTTCGGTCCCGTCACTTCAGCACAGGCTTTTGATCCTGGCTACCGGATTCGCATCCTCAGGTTGGCCATGCTGTGGTGACGGCTCGGTTGCTTCGCCGCGGCCCGCGCCTTTCCGTTCGCCGAACGTCCGGCGCAGCGGCACGATCGCGGCACATGCGCCTCAACAGCGCCGCACGCCGTCCGCATCCGCGGACACATTGCCGGCGCTTGAGCAGCCCCTCCGCCGCTCGTCGCGCACCCGACACGGTTCGAACGTGTGACCGTTGCCTGAGGAGGGCCACGCGTTCATCCCATTGAGCGACCAGGGGCTTCCACCGTCCCGCAAAGCGCCGTTGCGTCGACGGTTCAGTTGGGCTACTCACGAGCCACGGTCAGCACCCGTAGCTCAGCTGGATAGAGCGTTGCCCTCCGAAGGCGGAGGACCCGGCTCTTCAGGCCACTAATTGCATCCTGCAACATCAAAAACTTAGCTCGCTGAGCATCTGCGATCCGGGGGCCGCGAGTTCGATACGGCGCAATTGGGCCACATCCGCGTGAGTGCGGGCGTCCTGAATTTAGCTGAGCAAACGCGAAGTCCTAGAGTTCTCCGCAATCCTCAAAGGCAGTGCCTCGGACCCCCACGAGATCCGCCCTTGCACCCTTGGCGCAACGGGATCGGCTGGGACGCCCAGCGGGCGTGTTTCGGGGAGCGCGTTGTTGAGAGCGATGGTCGCCTCATCGCACAGCACGATGCGCGTCCGGCGCGCCACCGCACGCGCAATCAGCATTCTGAGATCCTGGACGGGCCGCGGTGGAGCCGGCAGAGGCCTTCCAGGTGTGAGAAATCAAGTGAACAAGCTCAGTGTATCCGAAGCTGAACAGAACTAAGTCTTGGAAAAGTTGCCCGCCCGGCGAGGGAGTGCCTTCTCCGCCCACGAGCTTCGCCGCGCATCCTTGGCTCATCGAAGGCATTCCATCGGGTAGGGGAAGCTACGACCAACGGGCTGCAACCGGATCAGGTCAATAGCGCCTTTGACCAGAGCTCACAACGAGGGTTCAACTCTCCGTTTCCTCAAGATCACATTGAGGTTGTTGGCCGGGGCGAAGATTTCCCCGGCAACGCATAGCTCATGCACGGCCGCAACGGCGGATAGGACGCCAATATCACAAGACTCCCCCCGGCCAAATCGTGAGCCTTCAGGCAAATTGCTAAAGCGCGCTGCCCGCCTCGGTATGTGCGCTGCCGCTTCGGATGGGGCGTGCGAGCGATCAAATCCATATGACTGGTCTCCTCCCGTCTGTTTAAGGCCGCGAGAGAAGTGGCTGGTTGGCCTAATGCTGAAAACCGCTCAGGTATCCGACGTAGAAGCTCTGCGGTTCGAGGGCAAAATTTTCTATGCATGGAGCCGTCGCGCCCACGATCATGATTTGAAGCGAACTCAGACCAGGCGAGAAATAAGATACATGGGCCGGAAAAACCTCTTTTGGTGTAATGCCGATTTGCCCCCCGTAGGCACATCATTGCCACGGAAGATTGCGATATGCGCCGTATGCGACTTGACAATACTGCCGAATCTTTAGCGGCAAGGTTGAATTTTCACTATCGACCCGGCATGATCGTGGCAATCCGGCATGAGAACGCTCGCGGGCTTTCCAGCATTCCATTCGTTCGTGGTCCTGATGCGACGTCCTATATCTTTTGCAGAGCTCGAAAAGACTGTCAGCGTCGGCGATCCCGGCAAGATGCTCAAAAGCTGGATTGATTGGGCTTGGCGCGGACGTGCAACGCAGCCAATTCTCATTCAGGGCTATGACTATGCCATTCCCGGCGGCTCCAGGCGACCTGCGAAGCCCAATCCATGAAAGGCAGGATCAATGGCTCGGTGTCCCCCTGGCAGCACAAGGCATTACCGATGCCATCCTCCAGCGCGATATCATCCGTGTCCTCACAGATACGCTCTGCGACATGCCGGATCGTGTCGTCGGTCGCAGCACAGATACGCACGTCTCTGTCGTGGACGTGCGCGGCACCCTTCCTCTTAGGGACTCAGTAGTTGAGAGGCAGTCACATCAGTTGGCTTCCGGAAAGTAGCGGATAGATTTCGCAGCCATATGAAGCCAGAAACCTGACCAATATTTTTAATTACAGGTGATCATCATCTTTTTAGACTCCTTCGCCGGAAAATTTTCATGCGGTGCCGGCGACAACCTTAATCTGCGAAGGAGAAGGTAAAATGAAAAACATAGCAAGACTGGCATTGGCGCTAGTGCTTGTCACAGCTGCCGAAAGCGGGACGGCTACTGCACAAAGCTTCGTAGGCGGAGTGACTGTATCTTGCAACGATTTTAGGGGCTTGCCAGTAACGCTTTTGACTAACCCGGCGTGGCATGACGCTGGAACCGCCACACTTGGTCCTGGTGGACAGCCAATAATCATCTTGAACTCTAGCACTATGGAAGCATTGCACCCTGTATTTCAATTATTTCTATATGCACATGAATGCGCGCATCACGCACTTGGGCATATCATAAATAGAAACTTACTAAATGAGGCTGAGGCTGACTGCTGGGCGGTGAAAACAGGACGGCAACAAGGCTGGTTCCCACCGCAAGCTTTTCAGGGATTAATAGTTTTACTTGGAAATAGTCAAGGTTCTCCTTGGGGGCACCTTCCGGGCCCTGGCCGCATCCAAAATATGATAAATTGTTATGGGGCTTAGAGAATGCCTCCCGATTATGATGAGCATGCCGGAACAGTCGGAGAGTCCGCTCTGGACAAGGCGAGCTTAGCCGCAACATCTCGGTCCATCCGAGAACGCATTGCCCTGGCTGAAGCAGAACTTGAGCGGATCAAGGGCACAAAGAAAGGCTTACTGGATACCATCAAAGAATGGGCCGGACTATTAGCCTTACTAATTTCGATTTTTTATGGATTTGCTTTCGACATTTTCAACAAGTTGGTGCTTGAGAAGCGGCTGGAAGTCAGCAAGATTGCGTCTGAAATTGCTCAAACGGAAATAGAATACGCAAGAAATCTTTCAAGCATTCAAAATCCAACTCTAGCAGATTCCCTGAGTAGTGCCACTGCTATCAGAATGCATCTTTATGCCTATAAGTTCGAAAAAGATCATCTGAATTCGCTGACAGAGCTGAGTGTGCCTGAAGCTTTGGCTATCATTGGTGCATTTCAGAGAGCAAATAGGTCCGATTACGCCGCTCAACTGGTTGACATCTACATAAAAGATCGCAAACTTACGGACCTTGAAAAAGCTACGGTCGAAATACAGAAAGCCAAATCCTTATTTTCGCCAGGACCATCACAGAATATTACGTCCGCCAGGCAGGTCTTTATGTCATTAGTGAACTCGATGGCGAATGGAAATACTTTCCCACACCTGCAGTATCGGGCGCGTGTAACGGCTGAATGGGGGGCAATGGAGCTCAATGCTGGCGGCGATGCCAAGTGCGGGCAACACCTTATCGAAAAGTCTATAGCCCTATATGAACAAATTGAGTCTCTCTCGCCAGGAAGCTCTGTAAAGACTTCAGATTTTCTAAAGGCAAACTATAGAGGGAGGCCGCCAGCACCAAACCAGCCGGCTAACGGATGCCCATTCCAGGTCTAGAAATGTCTATGAGTCTGGAAGCGCAGGTCGCCCTGATCCTTCGGCTCAACGAAGAGCACCCGCTCGTCTTCCTGCGGGAACTGCGCGACAGGCTCGCGGAACGCGGCATCCAGGCCAGCACGAGCAGCCTGTCACACTTCTTCGCCCGGCATGGGATCACCCGTAAAAAGGGGCTGTCCACGCGGCCGAGCAAGAGCGGTCGGATATGAGGGCCGCGCGCGAGGACCGGTTCGATCGCCAACCCGACCTTGATCCGGATCGCTTGGTTTTTCTCGACGAGACGGCCGCCACGACGAAGATGGTCCGCCGCTATGGTCGTGCTCCGTGCGATCAGCGCCGCCGGATCGCCGTGCCCCACGGACACTACAAGACCACCACCATCACCGCCGCCCTGCTCACCACGGGACTGATCGCCAGGAGCGTCTTCGATGGAGCCACGAATGGTATGCGCTTCCGCGCCTTCGTCACCGACACCCTGGCTCCGGTGCTAAGGTCCGGTAACACCGTCAACCTCGACCATCCTCGACAATCTGAACGCCCACAAGGTCGCCGGGGTGCGCGAGGCCATCGAGGCGGTCGGCGCACGGGTTCTCTACCTCCCGCCCTACACAGCGGCCAATCAGCCCAGCGACGGAGGCCGCTCGGGTATTTGCAGCGGCACCTCTGCGGTTTGAGGGCGAGGCGTTCTACGCATCCGAACGTTAAGCTCGCATCAATAACCTTAAGCTGACGAACGCGATATGATGGGCTGGAAGCTTGCCTCAGGAAATTTTGCATTGATTCCAATATCGAATTGCGCCTCTTGAGGCATATCATCGTCGCGCCGGATCGAACCATATCCCTCAATGATTCTCGCACTATTGCCGAATCGCGGGCAGCAAGGTTGTATCGTCACTATCGAACCGGCATTGATCGTGGTGACTCAGCATGCGAACGCTCCGCGGGCTTTCCGGCATTCCCTTTGTTCGTAGCCCTGATACGACGTCCGACCCCTTTGCAGAGCTCGGAAAGAGTGTCAGCGTCGACGATCCCCGCAAGATGCTCGAGGGCTGGACCGGCTGGGCTTTGCGCGGACGTGCAACGCAGCCGAGTGCCACAGATACCGATGTCCGGTTCGAAGCGACCGTCGGACGGTATCAAACCAGTCCGGCCGCACTGCTGCAGATCCTTGCGGAGCGTAGCCGTGCTGTTGCGATCCTGTCCGTCGAGGGACAGAACTACGAGGGCAAGAGCGGCCAATGGAGCGGAACCGGCTTCATCGTCGGCCGGAACCTGCTTCTGACGAACCATCACGTCTTGAACTCGGTCGAGGTGGCACGGGAGGCGCGTGTCGAATTCGACTACCAGATCTCAGGGGAGGACCTGTTGAACGGCGACGGTCGCACGCTGCTGCCGACCCAGGCATTCAAGCTCAATCCGGAGCGGCTCTTCATCACCAGCCCAACCGAGAAAGGCCTCGATTACACCTTCGTATGGATCGAGGCGTCGGCTTCGGACACCTTCGGCATCGTTCCACTCGAGCGTTCGAGTTTCACCGTGAGCAAGGGCGACTTCGCCTTCATCATTCATCACCCGGACGGGCAGCATAAGCAGGTCAGCCTCGACGACACCGACGTCGTCGGTATTGAGGCCACAGTGCTCCACTACGCGTCGGATACTTTAGAGGGATCGTCGGGCGCGCCGGTCTTCGATCGTAGAGGACGTCTCGTCGCGCTGCATCACGCGAGCCGAGCTTGGAACAAGGAACTGCCGGAGGGCGGAACCTCTGAGCGCATCAATGAAGGCATCAAAATTTCGGCCATCGCCATGGACCTGGAGACACGCGGGCGGCGCGGCGGAGCAGATGCGGGTTATGCCGAAGCCGTTCTGAAGGAGGTGCTGGGCTCCGATACCTTGGCTGGCTTCTTCGGTGGCCACGGGCGCCGTATCGATACAGAGAAACCCGCACCTGAAGCGGTCGTCGACACTTATCGGGGCACCAACCAGGATCTCGACATCGGCTTCTGGAACATCGAGTGGCTAGCGAACCGCTGGCAGCAGCCCGGCAAACTCAATGGTGCTGCCCGGGTTATCACCGACCTCAACCTGGATGCCTGGGGTCTTTCCGAGATTTCTCCACCCGCCATCGAGGCGCTGGTGGCTAGGATTCGCGAAACTTACGGAGAGGAATACGGCTTTGCTCTGTCGGAGCCGGACTCGGCCTCCTCCAAGCAATCAACCGCTATGATCTGGAAGACCTCTTCTCTCCGTGGTGAGAGAGTGGAATGGCCAAGTGAAGTGGAGCCGCTTTTCAGACAGCGCAGCGACGATCCCGACCTGCGCATCGAGGCCGTCCACGGGAAGATCTTCGACCGCTATCCGGGCCTGTTCCGCTTCACCACGGTCGGCGACCTACCACCCTACACCTTCTTCACCGTTCCATTGCACCTGAAGGCCATGGATGAGGGCAGCCTCCGTCGACGCCTTGCTTCCAGGATCCTAGCTCGGGCCGTAGAGGATCTTGTCGCACAGGACGCCCTCGACGTAATCCTCGGCGGAGACATAAACGCACCTCTCGCGGGAGGAGACTTCACCGCGATCACCGAGGCCGGATTCGCGATCCTCGGCGCACAGGACGAGAGCGAGGGAGCGTTCAGCTACATCAAAAGTCCGAAATCGGCGATCGACAACATCTTCCTTTCGCCGAACATGCGCCAAACGGTCGGCAAAGTCGACTACTTCATCGTCGCTCGAGACCGAACTATGCCAGATTACCTCGGCATCTCTGACCATCGCCCGGTCGCGGTCCGGTTGTCCCTAGCCGCCACAAATAGGAAGGTGGGCTTCGACAACAATGACCTCGACAAGGTCATCAGACGACTGCTTACCAATGGGTCTAAGGCGGAGCGTTCGAAGCCTAAGAAGGCTAGCTCACGGAAACTGTCCTCTGAGCCGGCATCTGTCGCCAGAAACTCACTCGCGAAGACGAGTTCCAAGAGCTCCGGCTCGTCGGCAACGAAGAAATCCGCAGGCCGGCAGCGGAAATCGCAGGAACGATCCACGGCTAAGCGCGCCGCCAGCAAAGAAGCATGAGGGACTCGTCATGACCAAGCTGAGCTATCGTGCGTTCAAAGACAAGCTGATGGATCCGGGCACGCCTGATTCCGAAATCGCAGAATACTTGAAGGCCCTGCCCGATCTGAGCGGTCCCTTCGACCCACGCGTTGTGCCTGACCCTGCCAAGGTGGAGATGACGCCTGAGGGTGACTTCGATGTCGAAAATGCGATGCGTTGGGGCAATGCAATCTGCCGCTGGCGCCGCGAACGGAGATTCGAGAAACGTATTGCCGAAGGCGCTCAAAAGCCAGTTCTTGTTTCGGAAGGTGACTCTTGGTTCCAGTTTCCATTCCTGATCGATGATGTAGTCGATCATCTCGAGGAAGACTTTTTGATTTGGAGTCTAGATGCTGCTGGAGATACTGCCGACAACATGGTCAACCGTCATCCCGAATACAAATCTGGATTGGACAAGCAGAAGGCAAATGGTGTGTCAGGTTTTCTGTTTTCCGGAGCAGGTAACGACGTCATTGGGGAGGATCTTCTCGGGAATCCGGTCCTCGCCGAGCTGCTGAAACCGTATCAATCCGGCAAAGACGCCGCTTGGCACGTCGACAAGGCGCGCCTCTCAACGGTGCTGACACGCCTCGAAGCTGATTACCGCAAGGTCGTTGCCACCGTGCGCGCAGATCCCGATTTCAAGCGCCTGCCGATTTACATCCACGGCTACGACTATGCCATTCCCGGCAGCTACCCAGGCGACCTACGAAACCCAGTCCATGCAAGGCAGGATCAATGGCTCGGTG
>NZ_BPRD01000413.1 GCF_022179745.1 Methylorubrum podarium | reverse complement strand
GCCGCGGCCCTGGCGGCGCACCAGCAGGCTGTCGGCGGTGAGGGCATCGAGGGCCTTGCGCACGGTGCCCTGGCTGACTCCGAGCTCGGCGGCCAGCTGCCCCTCGCTCGGGAGGATCTGGCCGGGTTGCCAGACGGCGTCGGCGAGACGCTTCAGCAGCGTGTCGTAGACCTGCCGGTAAAGCGGCCGAAAGCCGACCGCGTTGCCACGCCCTGAACCCGCCTGCCCGTCCCCTGACCGTTCCATCTCGTGACGACGCCGAGCCCCACCTGCGGGTAGAGCGTCGAAGGATGTGTCCAGCACCTCTCCCTCCTCTGGCTTACGTCGGCCTGCTGATCGGAGCAATCACAGCATTTTCCTCCGCACAGGCAATCGCTTCACAAGGCCCGGATTTCGGCGAGCAAGGCGTCCGGCAGGTTCAGGCCCTCCGCTTCGGCGCGGCGGCGCAGCGCGAGGCGCCGGGCGCCCGGAAGCCGCGCGCCCTCCTGTGCCTCGATGGACGCCGCGAGCGTGGCGAAGCGCGCCGGACCGTCCGGGCTCATGGCCGTCGCGTCGAGGGCCAGGATCAGCTGGCCCGTGCCCGGCGGATCGCCCTCGGCGTCGAGGAAGGACGAGGCCTCTCCGGCGAAGCGCGCGCCGACGAGGCCCGCGGCGAGCAGTTCCACCATCAGCGCGAGCGCCGTGCCCTTGGCGTCGCCGAGCGGCACCATCGTGCCCGCAAGCGCTTCCTGCGCATCGATGGTCGGGCGTCCATCCGCGTCCAGAGCCCAGCCTTCGGGGATCGTCTCGCCCCGCTTGGCCGCACCGACGATGTTGGCACGCGCCACCTTCGACAGGGCGAGGTCGACGACGAGGGGCGCCCGGTCGGGCAGCGGGCAGGCGAAGGCGAGCGGGTTGGTGCCGAACACCGCGCGGGACCCGCCCCAGGGCGCCATCGCGGCCGGGGTGTTGGCGAAGAGCAGAGCGACGCAGCCGCGCTCCGCCAGCGCCTCGACCGGGCGGCCCGCCGCGCCGCAATGGTGCGAGCGGCGGATGCCGGCCGCGGCGATGCCCTGCTCGCGGGCCAGATCCGGCAACGCCTCGACAGCGAGGTCGATGGCCGGATAGGCGAAGCCGTGGGCGGCATCGATGGCCAATATGCCAGGCCGTGGGCGTTCCAGGCGGGGCAGCGCGTCGCCGACGACCTTGCCGGCGCGCACCTGTGCGCCGTAGGGCGACACGCGCGACAGGCCGTGCCCCTTCAGCCCGTCCGCTTCGGCGCCGACCAGGGCGCGGGCGACGCTCGCCGCGGCGGACTCCGTCGTGCCGCATCGGACAAGGGCGTGGGCGGCGAGCGCTTCCGCCTCCGCGAGGGAAACGATCGGCATCGGATCAGCTCTCCGTGAGGTGGCGGCGCACGGCCCGGGCCGTGACGGCGGAGACGCGCACGTTCGACTCCTGGGTCACGCCGGCGATGTGCGGGGTCAGGATCAGGTTCGGCACATCCTTGAAGACCGCACCGGCCTGCCCGTCCAAGGGCTCGCGGGCGAAGACGTCGAGCGCCGCGCCGCCGAGATGGCCGGAGCGCAGGGCGGCCGCGACCGCCGCCTCGTCGACGATGCCGCCGCGGGCGGCGTTGATCAGCACCGCGCCCCGCGGCATCCGGGCGATCGCGTCCGCATCGATCAGGCCGCGGGTCCCGTCGGTCAGGGGCACGTGCAGGGAGAGGACGTCGCTGTCCGCGATCAGCGCATCGAGGGCGACGCGCGCGACCGGGCCGTGGGCGGGCCTCCAGGCCGGATCCTCGGGCGGGAGGAACGGGTCGTGCGCCGCGATCGACATGTCGAGGGCGGCGGCACGCCGAGCGGTCTCGCGGGCGATGGCGCCGAAGCCGACGAGGCCGAGGCGCTTGGCCCCGATCTCCCGGCCCATCAGGGCGTTGCGCGGCCAGGTGCCGGCTGCGACCTCGGCGCTCGCGCCGTAGGCGCCGCGCAGGAGCAGCAGCGCGCATCCCACGACGTACTCGGCCACCGCCCCGTCATTGGCACCGGTCGCTGGATAGACCGCGATGCCGCGGGCGCGGCAGGCCTCGACATCGATGTTGTCGAGTCCGACGCCGAGGCGTCCGACCACCTTGAGGTCGGGAGCGCCCGCGAGCAGATCGCCGCGCACCTGCGTCCGGTTGCGCACGATCAGCCCGTCGGCACCCGCCAGAGCCGCCGCCAGGGCGTCGGGCCGATCGATGAGACCGGGATCGTACAGAACCTCGAAGCCGGAGAGTTCGGCGGCGATGGCCGCCTCGTCCATGAACTCGCTGACGACGACTTTGGGCATGGTTGGCTTCTCCGCTGTGCTTCAGACCGCCGGCACCGCGCCGGGCGGGGAGCGCCGAAGCGCCGCCGCCGGCTCGTGCGTGGGCCGCTCGGCGGAGGCTTCGCTCTCGTCGTCCAGGGTTTCGAGGTTGGGCGTGATGCGGCCGTCGAGAACCGCGCGGGCATGGGCGAGGTCGATCTTTCCCTCCCAGCGGGCGATCACCAGGGTCGCGACCATGTTGCCGACCGCGTTGGTGACGCAGCGCAGCTCGTTCAGGATGCGGTCCACGCCGATGATCAGGGCGATCCCCGCCACCGGCAGCAGCTGCGAGGCCTGCAGCGTCGCGGCGAGCACGAACAGGATGGCGCCGGCCACACCGGCCACGCCCTTCGAGGTCACCAGCGCGATGGCCAGGATGCCGAGCTGCTGTTCCCAGCTCAGCGGGATGTTGAGGGCCTGGGCGATGAAGCCGACCGCCATGGTCAGGTAGATGCAGGAGCCGTCCATGTTGAAGGACAGGCCGGCCGGCATGACCAGTCCGGTCACGCTCTTGTCGACGCCCAGGCCGTTGAGCTTGGCCATGATCCGCGGCAGCACCGATTCCGAGCTGGTGGTGCCGAGCAGGATGAACATCTCCTCGCGGGTGTAGCGGAACAGCTTCCACAGGCTGAGGCCGACGTAGAAGCGCATCACGCCGCCGAGGAAGAACACGATGAAGACGATGAAGGTCAGGTAGAGCGAGACGATCAGCATCCCGTACTGGGCGAGGATCCCGAGCCCGAACTTTCCGATGGTGAAGGCCATCGCGCCGAAGGCGCCGACCGGCGCGAAGTGCATGATGAGGCCGACGACCTTCATCAGCACATCGCCGAAGGCGTGGACGACCCGCAACGGGAACTCGCCCTTGCGGCCGAGGGTGGCGAGCCCCATGCCCACCAGGACCGAGAAGAACATCACCTGGATCAGGTCGCCCTTGGCGAAGGCGTCGACCGCGCTGTGCGGGATGATGTTGGCGATGATCTCCATCGGCGACTGCGCGTGCGCCTTGCCGGCGATGCCGGCCACGAGGCTCGCGTCGAGGCTCTCGACGGTGGCGTCGATGCCGTCGCCCGGCCGCAGCACGTTGACGAAGAGGAGCCCGGCCGCGAGCGCCACGGTGGTGGCAAGTTCGAAATAGACGATGGTCTTCAAGCCCATCCGCCCGACGCTCTTCATGTCGCCGACATGGGCGATGCCGACGACGACGGTGCAGAAGATGACGGGCGCGACGATCATCTTGATCAGGTTAATGAACATGTCACCGAGGACCTTGCACCCGACCGCGAAGTCGGGCGCGACGACCCCCACGACGATACCCAGCGCGATGCCGAGCAGAACCTGGCCGTAGATCGACCGCAGCAACCTCATGGCGTTCCTCCACTGTATCGGGACGGAAGACGCCGCGATGTGTCCCGCGGTCGTTCCTCCTCTCGTGGTCCTCTCCCCGTGGCGTCGGGGCGGCGCCCGCGGGACCCTGGCGCGGTCCGCGGGCGCGTGGGACGGGTGCGTCAGGCGCTGCGGTAGAGTTTCGTCATCACGAACTCCCGGTGGCCGAGAGACTCGGCGGCCGTGAGCCGGCCGTTGGCGGTGCGCACCACCATGTCGATCAGCGCGTCGCCGGCCTGCGGGATCGTCATCTCGCGGGTGAGCACCCCGGAGACATCGACGTCGATATGCTCGCCCATGGTGCGCACGGTGCGCGGGTTGCCGGTGATCTTGATCACCGGGACGATCGGGTTGCCGATCACGTTGCCCTGGCCCGTGGGGAAGGTGTGCACCACGTAGCCCGCCGCCGCCATCAGGGTCACGCACTCGGCCGCGGCCGAGGAGGTGTCCATGAAGTAGAGGCCGGGGCCCTTGGCCGGGCTCTCCGCCGGCTGCAGGGCGTCGATGAAGCGGCACTCGTGGCCGATCTTCTCGAGGTTGCCGAGCGCCTTCTCCTCGATCGTGGTGAGACCGCCCGCGATGTTGCCCTTGGTCGGCTGCGAGTCCGAGAGGTCGTCGGTCTTGTGGGCCTCGATCACGTCGTCCTGGTAGGCCTTCCACATGGCGTACCACTTGTCGGAGATGTCTGGGCTCGCCGCCCGCTCCCGGCAGAGATGCTCCGCCCCGGTGATCTCCGAGGTCTCGCCGAACACCCCGTAGATCCCGTGCGGGATCAGCTTGTCGTACATGTTGCCGACGGTGGGGCAGGAGGCGAGGCCCGTGGTGGTGTCGGACTCGCCGCACTTGGTCGAGACCCAGAGATCCGAGATCGGGCATTCCTCGCGCTGGAGCTCGGTGGCCCATTGCACGAAGCGCTTGGCCTGGTAGCTGGCCTTGGCGACGGTGGCGATGTCGCCGTGACCCTCGATGCCGAAGCCGATCACCGGCTTGCCGGTCTTGGCGATGCCCTCGACCACGCGGTTGGTCCACTGGTCCTCGATGCCGATCACCACCACCGCGGCCACGTTCGGGTTCGAGCCGATGCCGATGAGGGTGCGGAAGTGCAGTTCGAGATCCTCGCCGAACTGGAGCCGGCCGTAGGCGTGGGGCAGCGCCATCGTGCCCTTCACATTGTTGGCCACCGCCTCGCAGGCGGCGTTCGAGAGATCGTCGAGCGGCAGCAGGACGACGTGGTTGCGCACGCCGACGCGGCCGTTCTCGCGGCGCCATCCCATGAAGGTGGCGGCCTCGTAATCGGCGGAGGCGCGACTGGTCGAGAGCGCCTTGGTGGCGAACTGATCGGGAGCGCCGCCGACGAAGGGCGTGGCGATCTCGTGTTCGAGCTGAGCGGATTCCTTGAACATCGTCACCTCACCAGCGCTTCGTCTTGACGTTGTGAACGTGGACGTGCTCGCCCTTGGCGACGTCCTTGATGACCTTGCCGATGTCCTGGCCGTACTTGATGGCCGTATCGCCGGCCTTGAGGTCGGTCAGCGCCACCTTGTGGCCGATCGGGATGTCGTGCCGGACATGCACCTCGAAGGTGGAGTCGTTCTCGGTGATCACCCCGAAGGCATCGGTCTCGGCGCTCAGCCCCTCGATCACCGCGACGGCGACGTTGTCCTCGGGGGAATGGGCGAGAAGATGCGGCTTGCGGCGTCCCTCGCCGGGCGCGGCGTGGCTGCTCATGCGGTCCTCCTGCTGGCTGTCGTCGGCTCTTGGCGGCGACTAGTCTTATATAAGACCTATAAGTTTTAGAGCGTCAAGCGCAAACCGACTTCGTCACGGAATGAGAGATGCGCGCCTGCGTCGAGGCTGACGCGCTGTGTCCAACGCTTGTTTGCCGCGCTATGTCTTATATAAGATATGTTCCAAGAACGACCGGAGTCGCCGCGCGAGGCCGCGACCGCGACGGGCGCCGGCCATTCCCATCCGTGGACATGCTTTCGTGAACGAGACGCTCCTCCTCATCCTGTGCGTCGGCTGCGCCGGCTTGATCTCAGGGCTGACGGGATTCGCCTTCGCCCTGATCGCGTCCGGCACGCTGCTCTCGATCCGCTCGCCGGTGGAGGCGACGGCGCTGGTCCTGGTCTGCAGCATCCTCTCGCAGAGCCTGTCGATCCTCCGTCTGCGGACCTGGCCACCGCGCGGCACGGCCTTCGCGATGATCCTGCCCGGCCTCGCCGGAGCGCCGATCGGCATCCATCTCCTGCACGGGCTCGATCCGAACGTCGTCAAGGTGTCGATCGGGGCGTTCCTGGTGCTCTACAGCGGCATCGTCTCCCTGCTGCGGGCCGATTTCCGGGTCGGCTTCGGCAATCCGTGGAGCGACGGCGCGATCGGCTTCCTGGGCGGCGTGCTCGGCGGCATCGCCGGGCTGTCCGGGGCTCTGCCGACGGCCTGGAGCCTCGTGCGCGGCTGGGACCCACGCACGCAGCGGGCGGTCTACCAGTCCTTCACCCTGGTGATGCAGGTCTGGGCGCTGGCGATCCTGCTCTTCCTCGATCCGATCCCGCCGGAACTGGTCGGCGATCTCGCCCTCGCCCTGCCGGTGGTGCTGGTGAGCGTGCTGGCCGGTCTGTCGCTCTTCGCCCGGATCGACCAGCGCCGTTTCCGCAGCCTCGTGCTCGGGCTGCTGGCCGCGATCGGCCTCACCACCACGGCGCTGGCCCTGCCGGGCCTCTTCCCGGGGTGATCGGCGCGGCGGGCCTTACGCCGCCGCGTCGAGGAGCGAGCCGCCCGGCCTCACATGGGTGAAGCGGACGGTCTCCATGGCGAGGTCGAAGGCCTCGCCGTGACGACGCACGACGGTGTAGCGCGAGGTCGCGAGGTCCGAGGTCTCGGGATAATCCTCGCGGAAATGCGCGCCCCGGCTGTCGGTGCGGGCCAACGCCGCCCGCGCGATGGCCTGGGACACCAGAACAAGGTTTTCCAGATTCAGCCGGTCCATCCAGGTGAGCGCGTAGCGCCGGTCGCCGTCGGGCGCGCCCGATCGGGCGACGGCCTGCTCCAAGCCGTCGAGGGCCGTAAGCGCCCGCTCCAGGCCGGCTGCGTCCCGGAGGATGCCGACGTCGCTCCACATCGTCTCGTACAGGGCCTCGCGGATCGCGGGCAGCTCGGCCGCCGGACGGCCGAGGGGACCGTAGGCGCGGGCGAGGCCGGCCTCGATCGCGCGCGGATCGGGATCGGCGAGGCGCCCGTCGCGCGCGACGGCG
>NZ_BPRD01000412.1 GCF_022179745.1 Methylorubrum podarium | reverse complement strand
CGGCTGGCGCGGCGCCGAGGTCGACAACATCCTGCGCTTCGAGCACGACTTTCCCGGCGCGACGGTGGTGCGGCTGGAGCGCAACTACCGCTCGACCGGCCACATCCTCGCCGCCGCCTCCGGGCTCATCGCCAAGAACGAGGGCCGCCTCGGCAAGACGCTCCGGACCGAGGACGCGGCGGGCGAGCCGGTCACCGTGACCGGCGCCTGGGATTCGGAGGAGGAGGCGCGCCAGGTCGCCGAGTCGATCGAGTCGCTCCAGCGCAAGGGGCATCCGCTTTCCGAGATCGCGGTGCTGGTGCGGATCTCGGCGCAGATGCGGGAGATCGAGGACCGCTTCGTGCAGGTCGGCCTGCCCTACCGGGTCATCGGCGGCCCGCGCTTCTACGAGCGGGCCGAGATCCGCGACGCGCTCGCCTATCTGCGCGTCACCGCCAACGGCGCCGACGACCTCGCCTTCGAGCGCATCTTCAACACGCCGAAGCGCGGGCTGGGCGATGCGACGCTTCAGACCCTGCACGCCTACGCCCGCGCCGACCGGATCCCCCTGCTGGCGGCCGCGCGCAAGCTGATCGAGACCGACGAACTGAAGCCCCGCGCCCGCTCGATGCTGCGCGGCCTCGTCGAGAGCTTTTCGCGCTGGGTGCGGCTGGTGGAGACCAAGCCGCATCCGGAGGTCGCCCAGACCATCCTGGAGGAATCCGGCTACACCGAGATGTGGCAGAAGGACCGCTCGGCCGACGCCGCCGGGCGGCTCGAGAACCTCAAGGAATTTGTCCGCTCGATGGAGGAATTCCCCGACATGGCCGCC
Organism: Methylorubrum podarium; assembly: GCF_022179745.1. GTDB lineage: Bacteria > Pseudomonadota > Alphaproteobacteria > Rhizobiales > Beijerinckiaceae > Methylobacterium > Methylobacterium podarium. The sequence goes on along the minus strand of NZ_BPRD01000412.1, from coordinate 5,090 downwards.
TTCCTCGAACACGTCTCGCTGGTGATGGAAGCCTCCGAAGCGGAAGGGGCCGACCGCGTCTCGCTGATGACGCTGCACGCCGCCAAGGGGCTCGAATTCGACACCGTGTTCCTGCCGGGCTGGGAGGACGGCCTGTTCCCGAACCAGCGCGCCATCGACGAGAGCGGCCGGGCGGGCCTGGAGGAGGAGCGGCGGCTCGCCCACGTCGGGCTCACCCGCGCCCGCAAGCGCGCCAAGCTGTCGTTCGCCGTCAACCGGCGCATCCACGGCCTGTGGTCCTCGACCATCCCCTCGCGCTTCATCGACGAATTGCCGCCCCAGGCCGTGGACGTGATCGAGGCGCCCGCGCATTTCTCGGCCGGCGCCTCCCGCTTCGACCGCAACCCGACGCCGTTCGGCTCCTCCTACGGCACGCCGGGCTGGCAGCGGGCGCAGGCCAACACCTCGGGCGGCTTCGGGGGAGGCCTCGGCGGCGGACTCGGGCAAGGCCGCGGCGGCCGCTCCGGCGGTCCGCGGGAGATCGAGGGCGAGTTGATCGCCAAATCGACGGGCAGCCCTTCCGCCTTCGAGCAGGGAGCCCGCGTCTTCCACACCAAGTTCGGCCCCGGGACGGTGGCCGGCATCGACGGCAACAAGCTCACCGTTGACTTCGACAAGGCCGGCCGGAAGATGGTGCTCGACAGCTTCCTCCAGCCCGGTTGAAGCGTCCCGCCGGCGGTCGCCGCCGGCTGCGCCGCCGCCCCAGGAGGGCGACGCCCGCGATGACTTTGGTCAGGATCGTCCCGATCCGCCGGCAGCGCCGAAAGGTGCTTGGGTCATCGCTTCTTCGTCAGCCCGTCACGCCCCCGTCGCCCGCGCTTGCAACCCTTGCGCGCCGGACGAAGCGTTGCCGTAAAGCCGCGCTCCACAGCCTTCGCGTCCCGCCGTGGAACCGACTCACGGGGATTGGCTTTGCTCTTGCGTACAGATGAACGAAGATCGGCAATGTCTTCGCCGAATCGAGGGAGATGTCCGGAAGTCGAGACAGGTTGAAATCGCGAGTTTGCGAGAGTCACGCACGAGTCAAGGTGGAGTGTTGATCCATGAAGAGACGACGCGCACGGCTTGAACTGGTTGAGGACCGACCGATCCGGATGCATCGGACACGCTTCGACGAGGAACGTAATCCCGCACCCATCCAACCTCTGACAGATAAACAAGGTCAGTATCTCGACGCCCTCGCGTCATCTTCCCAAGTCATCGTCCTAGGCCCCGCCGGCACGGGCAAGACCTTCATCGCCGGCACCCGCGCCGCCGATCTGCTTCGTCAGCGTCGGATCGCCAAGGTCGTGATCACCCGCCCCAACGTCCCGTCCGGCCGCTCGCTCGGCTTCTTCCCCGGCACGCTGGAAGAGAAGATCGCGCCCTGGGTCGCGCCGCTCACCGAGACCATGAAGGACCGCATGGGTGCCGCCGCCTTCGACATCGCGGTGAAGGCCGGCGACATCGAGGTGGTGCCCTTCGAGGTGATGCGCGGGCGCACCTTCAAGAACTGCCTCGTGATCCTCGACGAGGCGCAGAACACCACGACCGCCGAGATCAAGATGTTTCTGACCCGCATCGGCGACGATTGCCAGGTCATCATCAACGGCGACGTCTCGCAGACCGACCTGCGCGAGACCTCGGGGCTCCGCACCGTCATCCATCTCGTGAAGAGCCGGATGATGGCGATCCCGATCGTCGAGTTCACCCTAGACGACATCGTCCGCTCCGGCATCTGCGCCGAGTGGGTGCGGGCGTTCGAGGAGGAGCGACTTTAGCGCGCCTGATAAACGGTGCCGCGCGATGACGGGGCTCGCACCTCCCCCGTCATCGCTCGTGCATCGTCGTCAGATTTCGGCGCCTCGCTCGACGATCGCCGTCTCGACGATGTCAGCGGGTTCGTAGAGCCATCGCCCGACGACACCGGCCGCGATCGCTCCAGCGATCGGTGCCAGCCAGAACAGCCAGAGTTGCGCGACATACTCCGTGCCGGCGAACAGGGCCGGTCCCGTGCTGCGGGCCGGGTTCACGGACGTGTTGGTCACCGGGATCGAGATCAGGTGGATCAGCACGAGGGCGAGCCCGATCGGAATGCCGGCAAAGCCCGCCGCGGCGCCCTTCGACGTCGTTCCGACGATGATGAAGATGAAGATGAACGTCGTCAGGACCTCGGTGATCAGGCAGGCGGCGAGGCCGTATTTGCCCGGGCTGAGCTCACCGTAGCCGTTCGAGGCGAAGCCGTTCGGGACCCAGCCCGCCTTGCCGGAGGCGATGGTGTAGAGGGTGAAAGCCGCCACCGTGGCGCCGATGACCTGGGCGAGGATGTAGGGCAGGACATGCCGGCTCGCGCAGCGTCGGGCCGACCACAATCCGAGGGTGACCGCCGGATTGAAGTGGCCGCCCGAGATATGGCCGACCGCGTAGGCCATCGTGAGCACGGTGAAGCCGAAGGCGAAGGCCACGCCCAGGAAGCCGATCCCGAGTTCCGGATAGGCGGCGGAGAGGACGGCAGCGCCGCATCCGCCGAAGGTCAGCCAGAAGGTGCCGAAGAATTCGGCGGTCGTCCGACGCATCGTATCGTGATCCATTGCGACACCTCTTGTGACGAGGGGGGGTCGCGAGGCGCGCACTGAGCGAACGGCTTCAAGTTTGATGAGCGCGACGCGAGACCGAGTCGTCTGCGTCCGAGCCGGCCGTGACGCATCACGCGATGCATTCCACGCGCGCGTGACGCTCACAATGATCGGCGTCATCTGCCGACGTCACTCATGCGGTGTACCGCTCTCGGATGTGACCGAACGCCGCCGGCTAGAGACCGGCAGGTCACCTGGGACGATGCTGTGCGAATAAGCTGTCAGCCCAATCGAATTGCCCACCTATTGTGCGGGCGCGCCGATCGGACGCAGGCGGCTCGATCTGTCCGGAGAGGTCGCCCTCTCGATCGCTTCGCCGGCACGCGCGATGACGGAGGGGGCACGACCCGACGTGATCCATCGATATGAGCGTGAGACGTCAGGGCGCGGCGCCCGTCCACGACGTCTCAGGCGGCGAAGCCCTTGATCCGGATCGGTCCGACGTTCTTGCCGTCCAGCAACTGACGCAGGCGCTCGACATCCTCGACGTTGTTTGAGGCCAGATCGGTGATGTCGCCGTCCACCAGCGCATCGACGTGGCGGCAGCGGCGGCGATGCGTGCCCGCCGGGCACGAGCAGCGCAGGTAGGGCCCGTCCATCCGCTCCTCGAATTCGAGCACGTAACGGTTGCCGGTGCTGCCGCGCATCGAGAAGCGCAGTTCGCCCGAGGGGCGGAGATCGACCATCCCCGAGGCGCGCAGCGCGCGGGCCGAGGTCGAGCGAGTGAAATCGCGCCGCGGCGCCGCGACGGCGCGGATCGGCGTCAGCCCGAGGCCGCGGGCGAGGTCGGCGATGTCGGCGGCCCCCGTCTCGCGCAGGGCCGCGAGCGCAATCTCGGCGCAGGCATAGGCGTCCTCGCCCGCGTCGTGGTGCTCGAAGCGGATGCCGAGGCGCCCCGCCACCTTAGCGAGGCCGTGGCCCGCCGGATCGGGGAAGATGCGCCGGGCGATCTGCAGCGTGCAGTGCCCGGCCATGTCCGGCACCGGCTCGCCCCAGGCGGCGAGCGAGGCGGCGAGCACCCCCATGTCGAAGCCGGCATTGTGGGCGAGCATCAGGCCGCCGGTCAGGTCCGGCAGGAACTCGGCCATGACCTCGGGAAAGTTCGGGGCGTCGCGCACATCCGCCGGCAGGATGCCGTGGATGCGGATGTTTCCGGGCGAGAAGCGCATCTGCGGCGGGCGGATCAGCCGGGTCTCGCGCCGCACGACGCGACCGCCCTCGATCCAGGCGAGCCCGACCGCGCAGGCGCTGTCGCGCCGCTCGTTGGCGGTCTCAAAATCGATCGCGACGACGCTCATGGGCTGGAGATTAGGGGGCGGCGTACCGATCCCGCAAGGCACGGACGACCACACCGACGACGACGCCGGCCGGAGACCTGCGCCGGATGTCGTGATCGCGATCGATGAGACGAACGCCGTTCCGGCCGGTTACCGGGCGAGACAGGGATGATCGAGGTCGTCATGAACGTGTTCTCACGCCGGGGCCTGATCGCCGCCGCGGGCGGCGTCGCGCTGGGTGCCGGCCCGGGCCGGTCGGCCGAGGGGCCATCGCCGAACCGCGGCGGCAAGGGGGCGGACATTCTCGGGCCGCGCAACGCGCCGAGGGAGGCGCAAGACCCCTTCACCCTCGCGCCGCCGAAGACCGACCACGGCACCATGCCGAACCTGAAATGGTCGTTCGCCGACAGCCACATGCGGCTCGAGGAAGGCGGCTGGGCGCGCCAGACGACGACGCGGGAATTGCCGGTCTCCAAGGCCATGGCCGGCGTGAACATGCGCCTGAAGGCCAACGTCGTCCGGGAGATGCATTGGCACAAGGAGGCGGAGTGGGCCTACATGATCAACGGCCGTGCCCGGATCACGGCCATCGACGGAGACGGGCGTACCTTCGCCGACGACGTCGGCGAGGGCGACCTCTGGTACTTCCCATCCGGCATCCCGCACTCGATCCAGGGGCTCGATGGGCCGGAGGACGGCTGCGAGTTCCTGCTCGTGTTCGATGACGGCGGATTCTCGGAAGATTCGACCTTCCTCATCACCGATTGGCTCGCGCACACGCCGCGGGACGTGCTCGCCAAGAATTTCGGCCTGTCGGAGAGCGCCTTCGACGCGATCCCCGAGAAGGAGCTCTACATCTTTCCCGGTCCGAAGCCGGGCGCGCTGGCGCAGGACCAGCTCGGCGATGCCGGGCCGGCGCCGAAGCGGTTCAGCCACCGGATGCTGGAGCAGGAACCGATCCGCTCGAAGGGTGGCAGCGTGCGGATCACCGATTCCTCGGTCTTCCCGGCTTCCACCACCATCGCCGCCGCCCTGGTCGAGCTTGAACCCGGCGCGATGCGCGAGCTGCACTGGCATCCCAACGGCGACGAGTGGCAGTACTACCTCTCGGGGCGCGGCCGGATGACGGTGTTCGGCTCGGAATCGAAGGCCCGCAGCT
>NZ_BPRD01000411.1 GCF_022179745.1 Methylorubrum podarium | reverse complement strand
GAAGCCGTGGCGATCCAGAGCGCGCCCTTTCCGGAGAAGTCGCGCCCTGGATCACTTCGGCTTCGCCTCGTGATGACGGCGTTGGGCCAAGCCCGAGGTGATCAACCGGAAACGGGATGAGATCGGCGCCGAGGAACGGCCGAGTCATGTGCGCATCCCCTCTCCCGGCACGGCGGGGAGAGGGGACAGGCGCGACTACTGGTACCCCTTCGGGAACGGGTTCGGCTCGATCAGGTCCGGGCTCTCGTAGACCACGTCGAACTGGCCGTCCGCCCGCGCCCGCGCCACGCGGGTCTTCGACCAGAGGTGATGGTTCTCGTGAACCTTCACGGAGCCTTCCGGCGCATCCTTCATCTCGATGCCGGGCGACGCCTCGATCACCCGGTCGATCTCGAAGCTGCCGGCCTTCTCGACAGCCGCCTTCCACAGGAAGGGGCTCAGGTAGGCCGCCTGGGTCGCGTCGCCGATGACGGTCTTCTCGCCCCAGCGCTTCTTGAAGGCGGCGACGAACTTCTCGTTGGCCGGGTTCTTGAGCGACTGGAAGTACTTCATGCAGGTATAGGCGTCGGCGATGTTCTCGCCGCCGATGCCGTCCACCTCGTCCTCGGTGACGGAGACGGTGACGAGCGTCTGCTTCTTGAGGTCGATGCCGGCGGCCTTGAGCTGCTTGTAGAAGGCCACGTTCGAGCCGCCGACGACGGTCGAGAAGATCACGTCGGGCTTCTTCAGCTTGATCTTGTTGATGACCGAGTTGAACTGGGTGTGGCCGAGGGGGAAGTACTCTTCGCCCGCGACCGTGCCCTTCAGCACGCTGGTGATGTGCTTGGTGGCGATCTTGTTGGTGGTGCGCGGCCAGATATAGTCCGAGCCGACCATGAAGAAGGTCTTGGCACCCTTCTCCTTGCCGACCCAGTCGAGGCCCGCCAGCGTCTGCTGCGTCGCCTCCTGGCCGGTGTAGATGACGTTCTTCGACTGCTCCAGACCCTCGTAATAGGTCGGATAGTAGAGGAGACCGTTATACTGCTCGAAGACCGGCAGCACCGCCTTGCGCGAGGCCGAGGTCATGCAGCCGAACACCGCGGCGCAATGGTCGTTGACGACGAGCTTGCGTGCCTTCTCAGCAAAGGTCGGCCAATCGGAGGCACCGTCCTCCTGAATGATCTTGATCTGGCGCCCGAGCACGCCGCCGGCCGCGTTGATCTCCTCGATGGCGAGCTTCTCGCCCTGCGTCGTCCCGGTCTCGGAGATCGCCATGGTGCCGGTCAGCGAGTGCAGGATGCCGACGGTGACCTCCTTGTCGGTGACGGCGAGCGCGCCCGCGCCGGCCTGCGCGAAGGCGCGCCCGGGCAGGGCGGTCAGCAGCGGCGAGGCGGCAAGGCCGAGGAGGAGGCGGCGGCGGAGATGGAAGTGGGCATCGTTTCGGTCACGCGAGCGCATGTCTTCTCGAAATCCTTCGAACGTCGTCCGGCAGACCGGCCCGAATGTCGGCCTTGATGCCGCCAGACGAGGCCGGTGCCCCCGCCCGTAGTTCGTCTCAGGAAATCGAGTTGCATCAAGGGGAATTGCTGGGCGGCCTGCCCATATTTCTCGCGATCTGCCGCCTCGCTGGTCGTTCGAGAACTATTCTACTTGCGCCGCCGCCCCGGCTCGCATCCGCTCAGGGCTGCGAACAGGATGCGGAACAAAGCTTCCATGCCGGCCGAGAGGGCGCCGCCGTCTGGGGCGAGGAGGCGCAGGCCGAGCCCGGCCCCGTTCGGCAGCGGGCTCACCCCGGTCAGGCAACCGGCCGCGTCCGATGCCTGCCGCAGCAGGGGGCCGGCGAGGCGCGCGTCGTCCGGCGCGCCGAGGACGACCATCGTGCCGTAGGCCCGGTGGCCTCCCATCGGCGAATCCGGGCCGGTGAACGCCGCCCCGTCGATGCGGCTGCGCTCCCGCACCAGCGCGCGGCCCTCGGGCGACCGGATCGTCAGGCCGAGATCGAGCCGGTCGAACGGCCGGCCCTGGCCGAGCGGATCGTGGCAGGCCACGCTCTCGGTGACGATGGCGCGGGCGCCCGGCTCGGCGGTGATCTCGGTCGAGATGGCGAGATGCGCGTCGGGAAACAGGATGAGCGGATCGGGATTGAGCGCGAGGAAGGCGTCGGCGGCGATCGTGAGCCGCGTCTCCTGGCGCGTGGGCTCCGGGCCGCCGCGATGCACCACCGTGCCGGCCTGCGTCGTGACGTGGACCCGCGCGCCCGTCCGCGCCGCGACGTCGAGGGTGAGGTGGTCGGCGGCGTAGAGCCCGCCGGAGGCCGATTGCAGGTAGAGCGTGGCGAGGTCCGGGCGTCCCGGATGCATCCGGAAGGCGCGGGTGATGTGGAACGGGTAGGGCACATTCTGCCGCGACAGCACGGTGGTGCCGCCGCCGCGGGCGAAGACCAGGGCGGCCCGCACCCGGCGCCCGACCGGCGCGGGGGCCGCCTCGGCCGGGGCGGGCGTCTCGGGCAGGCCGTCCAGCGACAGGGCCATCAGGGCGCGAACAGCACGGCGCGGCAGATCGCGTCGGCCACCGCCTCGACGCCCTCGCCGGAGCGGGCGTTGGTGGCGGCCACGGGCTTCGTGCCCCGGACGCGCGCGGCCTCCGCCAGCATGCCGGGCAGATCGACGCCGACATGGGGCGCGAGATCGGTCTTGTTGATGACGAGGAGGTCGCAGCGCAGCACGCCGGGGCCGCGCTTCCTCGGGATGTCGTCGCCGCCCGCCACGTCGATGACGAAGATCCACCAATCGACGAGATCGAGGGAGAAGGTCGAGGCGAGGTTGTCGCCCCCCGATTCGAAGATCAGGAGCTGGAGCCCCGGAAACTTCGCCTCCAGGTCGTCGCCGGCGGCGATGTTGAGGGTGGGATCCTCGCGGATGACGGTGTGCGGGCAGGCGCCGGCCTCCACCGCCTCCACGCGAGCCGGATCGATCAGCCCGGAGCGGCGCAGGCGCTCGGCATCCTCCTTGGTGACGAGGTCGTTGGTGACGACCGCGAGATCGATCCCGCGGGCCTGAAGCGCCGGGATCAGCCGCTCGATCAGCGCGGTCTTCCCTGAGCCGACCGGGCCGCCGATGCCGATGCGGGCGGCGGTGACGGGCTGAGGCAGGGCAGGGGAGAGGGAAGCGCTCATCGCAGCATGTACCGTTGGGCGAGCGGCAGGACGGTCGCGGGCTCGCAGGTGGCGAGTTCCCCGTCCACGAAGACCTCGAAGGTCTGCGGATCGACCCGGATGTTCGGGCAGGCGTCGTTCCACAGCATGTCGGCCTTGGTGAGCGTGCGGGTGCCGCGGGCCGGCAGCAGGTTTTTCCGGAGTCCTAGGCTCTCGCGGAGCCCGCCCTCGATGGCGAGCGGGTGGACGAAGCAGGCCGACAGCCCCTGCTTGGCGAGCCCGAAGGCGCCCCATTGCGGACGCATCAGCATCGGCTCGCAGGTCATCAGGGAGGCGGCGGAATCGCCCATGGCGCCCCAGGCGATGAAGCCGCCCTTGATCACGAGTTCCGGCTTGATGCCGAAGAAGGCCGGGCGCCAGATCACGATGTCGGCCATCTTGCCGGGCTCCAGCGAGCCGATATGCTCCTGGATGCCGAAGGTGCGCGCGGCGTTGATCGTGTATTTCGCGATGTAGCGCTTGATCCGGGCGTTGTCGCCGAAGCCCGGCCGCTCCTCCGGCAGGCTCCCGCGCTGGTCCTTCATCTTGGAGGCGAGCTGCCATGTCCGGCAGATCACCTCGTGGATGCGGCCCATACCCTGGCTGTCGGAGCCGAGCATGGAGATCGCGCCGATATCGTGCAGCACGTCTTCCGCCGCGATGGTCTGCGCGCGGATGCGGCTCTCGGCGAAGGCCACGTCCTCCGGCAGGGCCGGGTTGAGGTGATGGCACACCATCGTCATGTCGAGGTGCTCGTCGAACGTGTTGACCGTGTAGGGGTTGGTCGGGTTCGTCGAGGAGGGCAGGCAGTGGGGCAGCCCCGCCACGCGGATGATGTCCGGCGCGTGGCCGCCGCCGGCGCCTTCCGTGTGGTACATGTGGATCGTGCGCCCGCCGATCGCCGCCAGCGTGTCCTCCACGAAGCCGGACTCGTTCAGCGTGTCGGTGTGGAGCTGGACCTGGAAATCGTGCTCGTCGGCGAAGGCGAGACAGGAATCGATCGCCGCCGGCATCGCCCCCCAATCCTCGTGGATCTTCAGGCCCAGCACGCCGGTCTCGAGCTGCTCCTTGAGGGCCGCCGGCTTGTGGGTGTTGCCGCGGCCCAGAAATCCGAAATTGACGGGCCAGGCTTCCGCCGCCTGGAGCATTTTTCCCGTGTTGAACGGGCCGCCGGAATCGATGCCGACGGTGATCGGCCCGAGCGAGCCGCCCAGCAGCGTCGTGATGCCGGAGGCGATGGCGTGGTCGGGGAGCCCCGCGGAATCGAAGTGGACGTGCACATCGATGGCGCCGGGCGTGGCGATCAGCCCCTCGCAATCGCGCACCGTGGTGCCGGCCGAGACGATCAGGCGCGGATCGACCCCGTCCATGATCGCCGGGTTGCCGGCCTTGCCGAGGCCGACGATGCGCCCGTCCTTGATGCCGAGATCCCCCTTCACGATGCCGAGCACCGGATCGATCACGAGGACGTTGCAGAGCAGGAAATCGAGCGCGCCCTGCGCCGCCGTGACGCCGGGGGCGAGGCCGATGCCGTCGCGCAGCGTCTTGCCGCCGCCGTGCAGGCACTCGTCGCCGTAGACCGCGTGGTCGTGCTCGACCACCGCGACGAGCGAGGTGTCGGCGAGCCGCACGCCGTCGCCGGTGGTGGGGCCGTAGAGGGCGGCGTAGTCGCGCCTCGGGATCGTGACCATGGTTCCCAGTCTCCCCTCAGGCGCCCTTGAAGCCGCGGGCCTTGGCGCGGGCCAGCGCGTCGGCGCGGGCCGCGTCGCTGTCGAGCCGCCCTTGCGTCAGGTTGTTGAGGCCGGTGAGTTCTTTCGCGCCGCCGAACCCGGTGAGCGTCACCGTCTTGCGCTGGCCCGGCTCGAACCGCACCGCCGTGCCCGCCGGGATGTCGAGGCGGAAGCCCAGCGCCTTGGCCCGGTCGAAATCGAGCGCCCGGTTGACCTCGAAGAAGTGGTAGTGCGAGCCGATCTGCACCGGCCGGTCGCCGGTGTTGACGACCTCGAGGCTCACCCGCGGGCGGCCGGCGGCGAGTTCGATCTCGCCCTCCGCCGGCAGGATCGCGCCGGGCTCGAGCGTGTCGGGCTCCGCCCCTTCCGCGGGCCGGATCGGCTCGTGCACGGTCACGAGCTTGGTGCCGTCGGGGAAGACGCACTCGACCTGCAGGATCGGCATCATGGAGGCTACCCCCGGCATCACGTCGCCGGTCGTCAGGATGGTCGAGCCCCAGCCGATCAGGTCGGCGACGGAGCGCCCGTCGCGGGCACCCTCGAGGATCTCGTCGGTGATGATCGCCACGGCCTCCGGGTAGTTGAGCTTGAGCCCCCGGGCGCGGCGCTTGCGGGCGAGTTCGGCGGCGGTGAAGATCGTGAGCCGTTCAAGCTCGGTCGGCGTGAGCAGCATCGGCTCGGCTCCTTTCAGTTCGCGAACAGGCGGAGTTCGGCCTGGGCCTGGCGCATCGCGGCGATCTCGATCAGCGGGGTGAAGCCGGTGAGGTCGATCGCGTCCGCCGGCTCGGGCACCGGCCGCTCCAGCAACGTGGCGATCAGCGGCAGTGCCCCCCCTAGCACACGCTGCGCCTCGATCGCCCCGATGGCGCCGAGCCGCACCGCGGCCGAGGTCAGGCCGCTGGCGAAGAGGTAGCCGGAGACCGACGCCGCGTTGCGCTCGTCGAGGCCGAGCGCCGGCCACAGCGCGCCCTGCACGGTGGGAAGGTGCCCGAGCATCCGCCCCGCGCGCACGGCGGCGCGGAGGTCGGCGGCGCCCGGCGT
>NZ_BPRD01000410.1 GCF_022179745.1 Methylorubrum podarium | reverse complement strand
TCCGCCTCGCCATGACGGCGAGGATCACCCGTGCCGTCATGGCGAGCGACAGCGAAACAATCCGGCACCGCCACGGCTGCGTGAAATGAAAAGAGCCCGCCGCGAGGCATTCGCGGCAGGCTCCGACGATGTCCGATGCCTCACCCAAAGCGGGCGAGGCGATCCCTCAGAAGTAGGACTTCAGCACGCCGCGGCGGCGCACGTCGAGGGTGGCGCAGTGGAATGAGCCGCCGAACGGGCCGTAGGACAGGAACGGCGCCGGGATCGGGTCGAAGCCCCAATCCTTGAGGGCCTTGATCAGGGTCGGCTGGCTGGCATCGACGACGATCTTCTTCTCGTCGATGGCGAGCACGTTGATCGAGGTCCAGGGCGAGCACATCGAGATCTTGCTCATGAAGCCCGAAACCGGGTCGGGGCGCGGGGCGATCAGCACGTCCCACTTCTTGAGCACCGCCGGGAGCTTCTCGACGTCGATGTAGTCGGGATTGACCAGCACCTTGCCCGGCGCGAGCGGCATGAACGACGAGTCGATATGCATCGGCTGCGGGCAGCGGCTCTCGATCTCGTGGATGCGGAAGCCGGGGCCGAGATGGCGGCGCAGCCACTCGATGCCCATCAGGTTCGTCACGTTGGAGCGGGTCACGAACAGGTCGCGGCCGCAGCGCACGAAGTCGGCGGCGTCGAAGACCGGCTCGAACTCGTTGACCGTGAACTGCATGGGCTCGCCGGCCTTCAGGTTCGGCACCCGGTAATCGTAGTTGTAGAGGTCGTCGGTCAGCTGCGGACGCGGCGCCGAGGTCCAGCGAGCACCCGCGCGAAAATATTCCTTGAACAGCGAGCGGTAGGCGTCGCCCTCGAAGTAGCGCGAGCGCCAGCACATCGGGCTCTCGATGATCTCGTCGCCGATCACGAGGTACGGGTCGCGCGGGCAGGCGACGCAGAAGCCGCGCGACGTCCAGCGCGGCGCCTTGAACTTCTTCGAGAAGTCGACCGAGTCGGGACGGCGGACCTTCACGCCCTCGCCGGCCAGGATCGAGATGAAGTTGTCCAGCTCCTGCTGAGCCAGTTTCTTCATGAACTTCGGATACTTCCAGCCGGAGGCGAAGCGGTAGAACGGCTGCGCCGCCCGCGGCAGGTTGAAGATCACGGTGAGGTGGTGGGTCGGGATCGTGGCGCCGTCGAGCGAGCCGACGATCACCTCCTCCAGCGGATCCCACTCGTTCCAGGCCATCACCGGGCTGCGGGTGGCCGGGGCGCGGCCTTCCGACTCGTGGCGGCCCTCGTACCCTTCCGTGAACCCCTTCGACGAGGCGTCGTCGATCAGGGCGGAATCCGCCGTGATCTGCGGCTCGCGATCCATTTTAGGCTCCCTAGAAGCGGCGTCTCGCGACAATCGTCGTCAGCAGCCACCGCGGGCGCCGCTTTGCTCCCCGGTGTGTCAATCGGGTGATAGACAGCGCTGGGCAAAGCTGCAACCTGCCGGAACGCTTCCCGCCACCGGCTAAGCTTCGATGGTCGCTTCTGGTGGGATTTCGACAACACAAGCCTTCGCGATCATTCGAAAGAGGCTGATGAAGCGTCTCACAACACTGGCATCGATCGTCGGATTGGGCACGGCGCTGGCGCTGTTCCTGTCGTCCGGCGTATCCGATGTCACCGCCGCGGTGGTGAGCGCGGGCTGGGGAACGCTCGCCGTCGTGCTCGCCCGCTTCCTCGCGGTCGCCTGGGCCGGTCTCGGCTGGCACGTGGTGTTCCCCCGCGGCGCCGGGCCGACCCTGCGCGACTGCATCTCGCTGCGCTTCGTGCGCGAGGGCATCAACACGCTCCTGCCGGTGGCGCAGGTCGGCGGCGACCTCATCGGCGCGCGCCTGCTCACCCGCCGCGGCACGCCGGGCGGCATGGCCGGCGCCAGCATGTTCGTCGACCTGATGACGCAGGCGGTGACCCAGCTCGTCTTCACGATCGCCGGCCTCCTCCTCCTGATGCAGATCACCGGCGACGGGCCGCTGGTCCGCACCGTCGCGGGCGGCGTGCTGCTCGCCATCCCGGCGCTCGCCGCCTTCTACGTCATCCAGCGCCGCAGCGGTCACCGCCTGATCGAGGCCGCGCTCAGCCGCTTCGCCGCCGGCCGCGAGTGGCGCGCGCTGGGCGCGATCGAGGTGCTCTACGAGAACCTGCGCCGCCTTTACGGCAACCGCGCCCGCGTCGGCGCGGCGCTGCTGATCCACCTCGCCGGCTGGGTCGTCGGCACCGTCGAGGTGTGGATCGCCCTCAACGCCATGGGCTACTCGATCAGCTTCGTCGATGCCCTGGTGATCGAGAGCCTCGCCCAGGCCGTGCGCGGCGCCGCCTTCGTCGTGCCCGGCGCCATCGGCGCCCAGGAGGGCGGCCTGATCGCGCTGGGCGCCCTGTTCGGCATCCCGGCGGAGGCCGCGCTGGCCCTGTCGCTGGTCAAGCGCGTCGCCGACCTCTCCGTCGGCCTGCCGAGCCTCGCCCTGTGGAACCTGATGGAGCGCAGGACCGCCGCCTCGTCCGAGCCCGAAACCGCCGAGGCGGTTCGCGAAGGGCTCGGCGCGATCCGCGCGCGGCTCGGCCGCCGTCCCGGTCCCGCCCCGCTCGCCCCGGCCTACGGCTATCCCGCCGCCCGGAACCCGGCCGTCCTCTCCCCCGACAACGAAGCTGGAGCGCTCCAGAAGTGCGCCTGAACCGCCGCACCCTTCTCGCCGCCGCTGCGGCGCTCGCCGTCTCGGGGACGCCGCAGATCGCCCGTGCCGCCGAGGATCCGGCGGTCGAGCCGATCAAGCGTCTCTACGCCAAGTTCGAGGAGGCGCTGAAGAACGGCGCGGGCGACCTCAAGAGCCGTCTCGCGATCGTCGGCGACACCCTGGCCGCCACCTTCGACACGCCGGCCATGGTGCGCACCGCCGTCGGCCCGAAGTGGAAGACCTTCAAGCCCGAGCAGCAGGACGCGCTGACCGAGACCTTCGGCAAGTACTTCGTCACGCTCTACGCCAACCGCCTCTCGCAGGCGGCGGGCGGCAAGTTCGACATCAAGCCGCAGAGCGAGGAGCGCGGGCCCAACCGCGTCGTCTTCACCCGCGTCTCGAACAAGGACGGCGATGAATCGGACGTCGATTACGTCGTCAACGCGGGCAACCGGGTGCAGGACGTGCTGCTCAACGGCAATGTCAGCGAGGTCGCCTCGATGCGGGCGAGCTTCGCCGACCCGCTCAAGGGCGGCGCCGACGGCCTGCTGAAATTCATGCGCGAACGCACCGACGGAATGCTCGCCGCCAAAGTCTCGCCGCGAGAGTAAGGGCTTACAAGCGTTTCCTCGTGCCGGGGCCGAGATCGATTCGGCGGCATCGAGTTCATCTGGACAAAGGCCCGGAGCCGACCGCCACCCGTCGGGGCGGCATCCGGGCCTGACCCTTTCAGACCGCCGTCCGCGGCGCCCGAACCGAGACAGCAGCGAGCAACGCCGCGCCATGGACCTGAACGAGCTGTCGGCCTGGATCGCCCCCGCGCTTCTCCTGATGGCGCTCGCCGGCTGCGTCTACGCCCTGCTCGCCGCCATCCTCGTCGGCCGCTTCGCCGCGCAGCCCACGCCGACGCTCGCGGCCGATGCGCCGCGCCCCGGCGTGTCGATCCTCAAGCCGCTCTGCGGCCTCGAACCGGACCTGTTCGAGAACCTCGACAGCTTCTGCCGCCAGGACTACGCCGGCCCGGTGCAGGTCGTGTTCGGCGTCCAGAACGCCGCCGACCCGGCGATCGGCGTGGTCCAGCGCCTGCGCGCGGCCCATCCGCGCTTGACGATCGATCTCGTGGTGGATGCGAGCCAGCACGGCTCGAACCGCAAGGTCTCCAACCTCATCAACATGTCGGACAAGATCGCCCACGGCGTCGTGGTGCTGGCCGACAGCGACATGTCGGTGCGATCCGACTACCTGGAGCGCGTCGTCGCCGCCCTGTCGCAGCCGGGGGTCTCCGGCGTGACCTGCCTCTACCACGGCGTGCCGGGCGACCGCGGCCTGTGCGCCCAACTCGCCGCGCTCGCCATCGACGTCCAGTTCGTGCCCAACGTCATCCTCGGCACCACCTTCGATCTCGCCCGGCCCTGTTTCGGCTCGACCATCGCGATGACCGCCGCCTCGCTCGCCCGCATCGGCGGCTTCCGCGCCTTCAAGGACGATCTGGCCGACGACTACGCCATCGGCGAGGCCCTGCGCGCCGAGGGCGGCCGCGTGGCGATCCCCGCGCTGACCATCGGCCATGCCTGCGTCGACACCGAGCTGTCCGGCCTGTGGCGGCACGAGCTGCGCTGGAACCGCACCATCCGCAACGTCGATCCCAAGGGCTATGCCGGCTCCGTCGTCACCCACGCCTTCCCGCTGGCGCTGCTCGCAGCGCTGATGCCCGGCGCGGGCGCCGGGGCGCTCGCGGTGGCCGCGCTCGCGCTCGCCTGCCGCATCCTGCTGTGCCTGCGCATCGAGCGGGCCTTCGGCCTCGCGCCGCACGCCTACTGGCTGTTGCCGATTCGCGACATGCTCTCCTTCATCAACTTCACCTGGAGCTTCGTCTCGGGTGCGGTGACATGGAAAGGTCACGATTACCGTGTGGTTGCGGACGGTACGCTGATTCCGGAGCACGGCCTCGGTCGCGAGTCGCGCGCCACCTCGGTCTGAACTCCTAAAACCTCACATCAATACTGTCTCGAGCCTTGAGGCCTTGAACCCCATGCGCACGCTCTTCCTGCAGGCCCCCACCTTCGACGGCTTCGACGGCGGTGCCGGCTCCCGTTACCAGGCCAAGCGCGAGATCAAGTCGTTCTGGTACCCGACCTGGCTCGCCCAGCCGGCCGCCCTGGTGCCGAACTCGAAGCTGATCGACGCGCCCCCGCACAACATCAAGCTCGACGAGATCGTGGCCCAGGCCAACGATTTCGACCTCGTCGTGCTCCACACCTCGGTCCCGTCCTTCAAGTCCGATGTGAAGACCGTCGAGGCCCTCAAGGCCGCCAACCCCAAGCTCATCGCCGGCCTGATCGGCGCCAAGGTCGCGGTCGATGCCGCCGGCTCGATGGCGCAGGCGCCGGTGATCGACTTCGTCGCCCGCAACGAGTTCGACTTCACCGTCAAGGAAGTCGCCGACGGTGTGCCGATGTCGCAGATCAAGGGTCTGTCCTATCGTGACGCCAACGGCGTCGTGGTCCACAACGAGGACCGCGAGATCATGACGGACATGGACCAGCTTCCCTTCGTCACGAGCGTGTACAAGCGCGATCTCGAGATGGAGAAGTACTTCATCGGCTACCTGAAGCACCCCTACATCTCGTTCTACTCGGGCCGCGGCTGCAAGAGCCGCTGCACCTTCTGCCTGTGGCCGCAGACCGTCGGCGGGCACACCTACCGCACCCGCTCGGTCGCCCACGTGATCGAAGAGATCAAGTACTGCATGAAGGAGTTCCCGCAGACGAAGGAATTCTTCTTCGACGACGACACCTTCACCGACAACCTGCCCCGCGCGGAAGAGATCGCCCGCGAGCTGGGCAAGCTCGGCGTGACCTGGTCGTGCAACGCCAAGGCCAACGTGCCGCGCGAGACCCTGAAGGTGCTCAAGGAGAACGGCCTGCGCCTGCTCCTGGTCGGCTACGAGTCCGGCAACCAGAAGATCCTGAACAACATCAAGAAGGGCATGCGCGTCGAGGTGGCGGAGAAGTTCACCAAGGACTGCCACGACCTCGGCATCGCCATCCACGGCACCTTCATCGTCGGCCTGCCGGGCGAGACCAAGGAGACGATCCAGGAGACGATCGCCTTCGCCAAGCGCATCAACCCGCACACGATCCAGGTCTCCCTGGCCGCGCCCTATCCGGGCACCTTCCTCTACAAGCAGGCGGTGGAGAACGGCTGGCTCGACGTCGAGAACGCCGAACTCGTCGACGAGAACGGCGTGCAGATCGCGCCCCTCCACTACCCGCATCTGTCCCACTCGGAGATCTTCTCGGCGGTCGAGGAGTTCTACCGGAAGTTCTACTTCCGCGCGCCGAAGATCGCCTCGATCGTCAACGAGATGGTCCGCTCGCCCGAGATGATGAAGCGCCGCCTGCGCGAGGGCGTCGAGTTCTGGCACTTCCTGCGGGACCGCAAGGCCGCCGCGTAACGCCGACAGAGACATCGGAATCAGGAATGGCCGGGCCTTGGGCCCGGCCATTTCCGTTTCCAGGGCTCCGCCCTAGACCCGCGAGAGGGCTCGCCCTCGCGACACCCGAACCATGGGGCCGAGCGTGAAGCGACTGGTCGTCACCGCCGACGATTTCGGCCTGAGCCGCGAGGTCAACGAGGCCGTCGAGCAGGCCCACCGCGAGGGGATCCTCACCGCCGCCAGCCTGATGGTCTCGGCCCCCGGCGCCGCCGACGCGCTCGCCCGCGCCCGGCGCACGCCCTCCCTGCGGGTCGGGCTCCACCTCGTCCTGGTCGAGGCATGGCCAACGCTGCCGCCCCAAAACCTCCCCGACCTGACGGACGGGCAGGGGCTGATGCGGCGCGACATGGAGCGCCTCGGCCTCGACCTCGCCCTCAAGGCGACCGCCCGCCGCCAGCTCGCCGCGGAGATCCGGGCGCAGTTCGAGGCGTTTCGCGCGACCGGCCTCGCGCTCGACCACGTCAACGCCCACAAGCACTTCCACATCCACCCGCTGATCGCCGGGATGGTGCTGCGGATCGGCCGCGATTACGGGATGCGGGCGCTGCGGGTGCCGCGCGAGCCGCGCG
>NZ_BPRD01000409.1 GCF_022179745.1 Methylorubrum podarium | reverse complement strand
TCGGCGCCCTCGGCGAGGTCGAGGCGGCACTCGACGTCGTCAACGGGTTCCGCGACCGGCCGGCGGGCACGCTCCGGCTCAACGTGCCGGTCAGCGCGGCCCGGCTGGTCCTGCCCAAGATCGTGCCGCCGTTCCTGGCCGCCTATCCGGACATCCGCCTCGACGTGGTCGCCGAGGAGAGCTTCGTCGATGTCCTGGCCGCGGGCTGCGATGCCGGCATCCGCTACGACGAGCGGCTCGAACAGGACATGATCGCCGTCCCGATCGGCCCGCGGGAGCAGCGCTTCGCCACGGTCGCCGCGCCGGCCTATCTCGAGCGGCACGGCCGTCCGGAGCATCCGCGCGCGCTCCTCACCCATGCCTGCATCGGCGGCCGGTTCGCGAGCGGCCGGAAGACGGAATGGGAGTTCGAGCGGGACGGGGAGATCGTGCGCGTCGATCCGAGCGGGCCGCTCACCGTGCGCGTCGGCGGCGCCACCGACCTCGCGGTCGAGGCGGCGGTCGCCGGGGTCGGCATCCTCACCCTGTTCGAGGACTGGCTGCGGCCGCACCTCGACAGCGGCGCCCTGGAGCCGGTTCTGGAGCCGTGGTGGCCGCGGTTCTCCGGCCCGTTCCTGTACTATCCCGGCCGCCGCTACCTTCCGGCACCGCTCCGCGCCTTCGTCGATTTCATCGGCCGGTCGCGGCGCGTGTCCTGACGTCGCGAAGGGGGCGGGGGCAGAGGGGCGCGATCAGCCCCGGGGCCGGATCGCGGTCGCCCGGCCGCCCTCCACCAGCAGTTCGGCCGGCATCGGGTGGCTCAGGAAGCCCGTTGGGCTCGCGGTCAGTCCGTAGGCGCCCGATTGCAGCACGGCCACGAGGTCGCCCTCGGCCAGCGGCGGCAGGGGGGCGGCCCGCGCCAGCATGTCGAGGGGCGTGCAGAGCGGGCCGACCACGGCGGTGGCCGCGGGCTCGGCGCCACCGCCGTCGACGACCGCCGCCAGTGGAAAGTCGCGCTTGACGACCTGTCCGAGATTGCCGCTCGCGGCGAGGTGGTGATGCATGCCGCCATCGGTGATGACGAAGCGGCTGCCGCGGGAGTCCTTCACCGCCAGCACCCGCGCCACGTAGACCCCCGCCGGCCCGGCGAGGTAGCGGCCGGGCTCCAGCACGACGCGGGCGCCGGCCAGCAAGGGATCGGCCCGCAGCGTCGCGGTCAGGTCGGGCAGCCCGGCGCGGAGCGCGCCGAGATCGAGGGCGGCGTCGCCGGAGAAGTACGGGATGCCGAGGCCGCCGCCGAGGTCGATCGTCTCCAGCGGCCGCCCGGTCCGTCGCGCGATCCGCGCCGCGAGGCCGAGGCCGTAGGCCCACTGGCCGAGCAGGGTCTCCGCCTTCAGCCCCTGCGTGCCCGCGAAGAGGTGGAGCCCGACGAGGCGGAGCGCGGCCTGCGCCTCCACCGCGTCGATGGCCGCATCCATCGCCTCCTCGTCGAAGCCGAAGGGCGAGGGCTTGCCGCCCATCCGCATCGCCCCGCCCTGGGCGGCGGCGCCGGGATTGATCCGCAGGGCCACCCGCACCGTCACCCCGTGACGCTCGCCCGCGGCGGCCACGCGAAACATCTCCTCGCGGTTCTCGAGATGGATCTCGCCGATGCCGCCCGCGACCACCCGGTCGAGGTCGGCCGCACCCTTGCCCGGACCCGCGAACAGGATTCTTTCGGGGGGGACACCGGCCTCGAGGGCGGCGTCGAACTCGGCACCCGAGGCGATCTCGGCCCCCGCGCCCTCCTCGTGAAAGACCCGGATCACCGCCGGGTTCGGGTTCGCCTTCACGGAGTAGTCCACCTCCGCGAAGCCGGCCAAAGCGTCGCGCAGCGCCCGGTAGCTCCGGCGCATCGTCGCGGCATCGTAGACGAAGAGCGGCGTGCCGAAGTCTTCCGCGAGTTCGGTCAGCGGCAACCCGCCGACACGGAGAATACCCGCCTCGTCGCGCGAAAAGTTTTCGGCGATCAGCGCGGCGGCGAGGTCGGGAGCGTCGGCCATCGGTCCTAGATTTCCGCCGCCGCCCGCTCGGCGGTGAGGCGCTTGTAATCGACCTTGCCGTTGGGCGTGGTCGGGAGCGCCGCCACCGCCTCGATCGTGCGGGGGACGAGGTGGGGCGCCAGCGCCCTGCGCAAGGCTTGCAGGACGTCCGCCGTGCCCGGCGCGCCCTCGGCGGGGACGGTGACCGCGTGGATGCGCTGGCCCAGGCTCGGATCGGGCAGGCCGATCACGGCGGCCGCGCGGAAGGCGCCGGTCTCCATCAGCGCCGCCTCGACCTCGGTCGGGCTCACGCGGAACCCTTGCGTCTTGATCATCGTGTCCTCGCGGCCGATGAAGCGGAAGAAGCCGTCGGCATCCTCCACCACGAGGTCGCCGGAGCGGCAGACGAGGCCCGGTTCGCGTCCGGGCGGCGGGAAGGGATCGGGCACCAGCACGCGGGCGGTGTCCTCCGGCCGCTTCCAGTAGCCCATCGAAACGGTGGGGCCGCGGTGATGCAGGATCCCGGGCTCATTCGGCCGCGCCCGCCGTCCGTCGGGGGTGAGCGCGAAGATCTCGGTCTCGGGAATGGCGCGGCCGATCGAGTCGGGCCGCCGGTCGATTTCCTGCGGAGGCAGGTAGGTCGAGCGGAAGGCTTCCGTGAGACCGTACATCAGCACGATGGCCGTGTGCGGCAGCCGGGCGCGCAGGCGCGCGATGGTCGGCAGGGCGAGGCTGCCGCCGGAATTGGTGATGGCGCGCAGCGCCGAAAGGTCGGCCGTGGCCAGGTGCGGCGCGGCGCGGCTCAGCAGCGTCCACAGCGTCGGCACGCCCGCCAGCAAGGTGATGCGGTGGGCCTCCAGCGCCCGCACCACGTCGTCGCCGAGCCGCGGCGTCAGGAGGACGATCCGCGCCCCCTGCTCGACGCTGGTGAGCAGCTGGTTGAGGCCGTAATCGAAGGAGAAGGGCAGCACCGAGAGGATGCGGTCCCGCGGGCCGATGCCGAGATAGGTCCGCACGATGCGGGTGCCGGCGATCAGGTTGGCGTGGGAGAGCATCACGCCCTTGGGCAGGCCGGTCGAACCCGAGGTGTAGAGGATCGCCGCCAGCCCCTCCGGAGCCGGCTCGCCGGGCAGGAGGGGGGCGCCGTCCCCGCCCGTCTCCTCGGTCAGGACGCGCACTCCCAAAAGATCGTCCAGCGCGCCCTCCAGCCCGGCGGCGTGGGGCGCATCGGTCAGCAGCGCCCGCGCGCCGCTGTCGGCGACGATGTGGTGGACCTGGCGCGGGCGCAACGACGGATGGATCGGCACGAACACGCCGCCGGCGGCAGCGACCGCGAAGATCGCCACGCATTCGCGGATCGATTTCGGCAGGAGGATCGCGACCCGGTCTCCGGGCCGCAGGCCGAGGTCTTCCAGGCGGGCCGCCAGCGCGGCGACGCGGGCCCGGAAGGCGCCGTAGGTGAGGGTCTCGGCCCCGTCGACGATCGCCGGGGAATCGTCCGCGCCGGCTCCTTCGAGCAGGTGGTGCAGCAGCGTCGGGGCCATGGAACGGATCGGGCGGGGATCAGACGTCGGAACGCCGGTCGTCGATGAAATGGGCCAGCGTGTCGACGCTGGCGAAGTTGGCGAGATCGAAGCTGTCCTCGTCGATCTCGACGCCGAAGCGGTCGCCGAGATGCATCATCAGGTCGAGGATGCCGATCGAATCGAGCGCGTCGCTGGTCACGAGGGAGGTCTCCCCGGTGACGGCGCCGGAGGGAAGGCCCGGGTTGCGGGCCGCGATGAAGGCGAAGATCGCCTCCCGCACGTCGGCCATCGACTGAACCACGGCTTGGATGCCCCTCGATCCGTCCTGTGCTGGTCTCGGGTTGCGGGCTTAAGCCCATCGCAAGGGCAAGTCCATCGCAAGTCCATGGCAAGTCCTCGGCGGGCCCCTGGTTCACGAACGATCCCCAGCCATCCGCCGCTTCGCGCGATCCGCTTAACCCGCGATTCACGCTGCCCGCCGAGGCTTTCCGACATTCCTTTCCTCCCGGAGTCCTCGGCCCGTGTTCGGTTCAGCCCAGAACGGCGTCCTCCTCGCCGCCCGCCTCCTCATGGCCTCGGCCCTGCTGCCGACCGGCATCGCGCGGGCGCTCAACGTCTCCGGCTTCGCGGTGACGCTGGCGGGCGCCGGCTGCCCCGCCCCCAACGCGATGGCGACGGCGGCCGTGATCGTGCAGGTGTTCGGGCCGCTCGCGGTGATTTTGGGCGTGATGCCGCGGCTCACCGGGCTCGCCATGGCCGGCTTCGTCGCCGGCATGGCAGCCCTGCTGCACCCGTTCTGGCTCCATGCCGGGGCCGCCGCGGTGACCGAGCGCAGCTTCCTCCTCGCCGATCTCGGGCTCGCCGGCGCCTTCCTGATGTACGCGATGACCGGCCCCGGTGCCTGGAGCTGGCGCGGCTTCTTCGGCGCCGGCGCGGAGTCGGCCTTCGCACAGGCGCCCGCCAAGGCATCGGCCAAGGTATCGGCAAAGACGCCCGCGCGCGCCAAGTCCGGCGGCGTCAAGCGGACGGGCGGCCGGGCTCCGGCGCGTGCCGCGGCGTGATCGGCGCCAAGCTCTGAGGCGAGCCGTCGGCGGGTCTCGGCACGGCCTCGGCGACTCGCCGCTGGCCCGAGACCTCCGACCCCGCATCCGGCGCCAGCCGCCGGAACACGAAGAACGAGCCCGCCGAGATCACGGACACCGCGAGGAAGGCGAGGGGGAAGTCCCCCGCCTCGATCCCGGAATGGCCGTGCCAGGAGGCGGCGCCCTCCAGCGCCAGGGCGCCGATGGAGACGCCGAGGCTCAGCGAGAGCTGCTGCGCGACGCTGGCCAAGCTCGTCGCCGCGCTCATCTCGCGCGAATCGAGGTCGGCATAGGCGATGGCGTTGACGCAGGTGAATTGCAGGGAGCGCACGCAGCCGCCGAGCAGCAGCACGCTGACGATGATCCAGTGCGGCGTCTCGGCCGTGAACAGCCCGTTGGCGGCGAGGAAGGCGGCGGCGACCAGCGCGTTCGTCACCATCACCCGGCGGAAGCCGTGGGCGCGCAGGATGCGCGGGCCGACGATCTTGATCAGCAGCGCCCCCGCCGCCGCGGCGAAGGTGATGAGACCCGAATGCAGCGGGTCGAGGCCGAAGCCGATCTGCAGCATCAGCGGCAGCAGGAAGGGGATCGCGCCGGTGCCGATGCGGAACAGGCTTCCCCCCGTCACCGCGGCGCGGAAGGTGTCGTGCTTGAGGAGATC
>NZ_BPRD01000408.1 GCF_022179745.1 Methylorubrum podarium | reverse complement strand
CGACGAGGCGGCGGCGCGGGCCGGCGGCTACCCGCCTGGCGGCGACATCATGATCCACGGGCTGATGAACGGCTTCTCGTGGCTCGGCCGCCTGCATCGGCTGATGGATTGGACCCAGGGCTGCGTCGGCGTCACCAATGCCGAGATGCGCGCGATCTACGCCCGCGTCGATGTGGGCACGCCGATCGAGATCAGACCGTAGCGGCCTCAGGTCCTCGCGTCTGCGAGGGGGAGTGCGAACCGGGTGGCCGAATCCGCGCCACGATCGAAGCCGCTCGCGCGGGCGACCGGCGAGATCGCTCAGCAGATCGGCACGATCCAAGGGCCACGGACCACGCCGTCGCAGCCATCGACGTCATCTCGAGCCGCATCCGCGAGATCAACCTCACGACGGTGCATGCCGCCTGACGGCGATGATCCGTGGGATCCGAGGGCCGGCGCCGCAACACCGGTCCTCAAGATGACGCGGTGTCGCATCCCGATCAAAAGAGAGGTGATCACAAAGGTCAAGAATGCGTCGGCAAGTATATGGTTGTCAGGTCAGCGATCACGATCGATCGTCGGACAAGTCAAATGACAACCTCATGACTCAGAAGAACCAGCAAACGAAGGGTGAAAACTCTAGAGATACTGATCATGATGGATCAATAAAAAGCTCTGGGAGCGCGCATAAGGGCTCGGTTCAACATTCGGATGACGGCCGTCTGAAGGAGAATTGCGACCAGGGCGTCCATCGCGGCGACAAGGAATAGCCCCGGGCGGGCGGCCCTGATGCCGTCCTCGGGATCGTGCGGAAGAGGTCGCCTTCGGGCGGCCTCTTCCCATATGGGCCTGCGTCGATCCGAGAACCGAACCCGAGGGAGACCGCCATGCGTGCCTACGAGATGTCCGCCGCCGCAGGCCTCGGCAGCTGGAAGAGCGCCGAGCGACCCACGCCCGAACCGGGGCGCGGGCAGGTTCTGGTGCGGATGCGCGCAGCCTCCCTCAATTACCGCGACCTGCTGATCTGCGAGGGCCGCTATCCCTTCGCGATCAACCTGAACCGGCTGATCCCGGTCTCGGACGGGGCCGGCGAGATCGTGGCGCTCGGCGAGGGCGTGCGCCGCTTCCAGGGCGGCGAGCGGGTCGCCGGGATCTTCTCGCAGAGCTGGCTCGGCGGCGCCCAGGTGGCCGATACGTGGCAGACGGCGCTGGGCGGCGCCATCGACGGGGTACTGACCGAGTACCAGGTGTTCGACGAGGACGGGCTCGTCGTCCTGCCCGAGCATCTGAGCTTCGAGGAGGGCGCGACGCTGCCCTGCGCGGCCGTGACCGCCTGGAACGCGCTCTACGGCCTCAAGCCGCTGCGGGCCGGTGAGACGGTGCTGACGCTCGGCACCGGCGGCGTCTCGATCTTCGCGATCCAGCTCGCGCACGCCGCGGGGGCGCGCGTCATCGCCACCTCGTCGAGCGACGCCAAGCTGGAGAAGGCCCGCGCGCTCGGCGCGAGCGAGACCATCAACTATCGCACCCATCCGGACTGGGAGCGGGAGGTGCGCCGGCTGACCGGCGGCGTGGGCGTCGATCACGTGGTCGAGGTCGGCGGCACTGGGACGCTCCCTCGCTCCATCGCCTCGACCCGACCCGGCGGCCATGTCGGCCTGATCGGTCTGCTCGCCGAGGGCGAGGCGATCGACCCGCTGGCGATCCTCGGCGCGAGCTGCATCGTGCGCGGCGTCGCCGTCGGCCCGCGGGAGATGTTCGAGGACATGAACCGCTCGATCGCCCTGCACCGGATCAAGCCGGTGATCGACCGGGTCTACGGCTTCGACGAGGCACCCGCCGCCCTCGCGGCCCTGGCCGAGGCGTCGCATGTCGGCAAGATCGTGATCCGGATCGGCTGATGGGGTTGCTCGGGGACGGATCGATGAAGCGCGCGGCAGCGTGCTGCGGGCTGGTCTCGGCGCTGCTCGCGCCGGCGGTGGCGGGCGCGCAGGATGTCACGACGGTGCGGACCGAAAGCTTCCCCCGGCCGCCCTATTCCGGGGCGACCTACTACGTCTACGAGCGGGCGGGCCGGACGATCTGCACCAAGCTCGCCGTCTGCAACAAGTTCGACCAATGCGAGACGAGCTACGTCCCCGGTGCCTTCCGGGCGCCCGAGGACACGGCGACCGGAGAGCCCTACGGGACGACGCCGGCCGCGCCGATCGCGCCCGGCTCGCTCGCCAAGCACGTCTGCCTGACGCGGTTCGGCTTGGCGAGGCGGTAAGCCTACGGTTCCTCGCCCTTCGGTCCGCGGCGGCTCAGCGCCCGCAGCGCCCCGCGGAAGGTGCGCACGTCCTGCTCGGTCATCGCCATGCGGTGGAGCATGTCGCGCATGTTGCGGGCGATGATCTCCCGCTTCTCCGGCGGGTAGAAGCCCGCCCCCGTCAGCGTCTCCTCCAGGCTCGCGAACAGCGACAGCAGCGCCTCGCGGGTCGCGGGCGGCGAGAGGAGCTCGCCGGAGAAGCGCAGGGTGGCGAGCCCGGCGGCGCGGCGCCACTCGTAGCCCATCAGCAGCACCGCCTGGGCGAGGTTGAGCGAGGGAAATTCTTCCGTCACCGGGAAGGTGACGATGGCGTCGGCGAGCGACACCTCGTCGTTGCTGAGGCCGACCCGCTCGCGCCCGAACATCAGCCCGACGCGCTCGCCGCGGCCGATCCGCTCGGCGACCGCCGTCATGGCGTCCTCTGGGGCGAAGACCCGCTTCATCTGGCCGCGCTCGCGGGCGGTGGTGGCGAGGACGCAATGCAGGTCGCCGATGGCCTCCGGCAGCGTGGCGTAGACCTTGGCCCCGTCGAGCACGTAGGTCGCGCCGGAGGCCGCCTCCCGCACGCCCTTCTTCGGCCAGCCGTTCTTCGGGGCCACGAGGCGCAACTCGGACAGGCCGAAATTCGCCATGGCGCGGGCGGTCATGCCGATATTTTCGGCGAGCTGCGGCTCGACCAGGATGACGACGGGGGCGGTCATGACGTTTCGTCGGGAGCGGATGGAGCGAGCGCAGCGGCGTTCATCCTCGTCCCCTACTTCGCCGTCAATCGCTTTCGAAGCTCGCCCGCCGTCATCGCGAGCGGATGCGAAGCGATCCAGCAGCACGACAGGTCCGGATGCGGCGGAGCGCTGGATTGC
>NZ_BPRD01000407.1 GCF_022179745.1 Methylorubrum podarium | reverse complement strand
TCCTCGCGCTCGCCGCGAACGAGAACGCGCGCCGCCGACGGGCGCACGGGCGGGCCCGCCGACACAGCGCGCAGGTGCGCACCCTGCGCCGGGTGATCCCCGTCGCCGCCGGCCTCGCGGTGCTGGGTCTCGCCGCCATCGTGCTCTGGAGCCCGTTCACGGGCAGCATCCCCAACATCTCGATCGGTCCAATCAGCGTCTCGGGGACCAAGGTCACGATGGAGAACCCGCGCCTGTCCGGCTTCCGCAAGGGCGAGCGGGGCTACGAGGTCGTCGCCGACGCCGCGCAGCAGGACGTGCGCAAGCCCAGCATCATCGAGCTTCAGGCCATGAAGGGCCACGTCGCCACCGACGACAAGGGCGGCCGCGCCTATCTCCAGGCGCAGGGCGGCGTGTTCGATTCCACCCGCGAATCGCTCAACCTCGAGAACGACATCCGCCTCTGGACCGACAAGGGCGAGGAGGTCCGCCTCTCGGTCGCCACCGTCGATTTCAAGACCGGCAGCCTGCGCTCCTCCAAATCCGTCACCGTCACGGTGCCGTCGGGCTCCATCGTCGCCGACAGCCTCGACGTGGTCGAGAACGGTCGGGTCGTCTCCTTCGTCGGCCGCGTCCACGCCGTCTTCCACGGGGAGGAGAACGACATCAAGGAGGGCGGCGCCAAGGTCGCCGCCCGCGCGGACGTCGAGCGCATCCACACCTCCGCGGCGGAACCCAGGCCATGACGCGGCGTCTCGGCCCAGCCCTCGTCGCCGGCCTCGCCCTCCTCCTGGCTCAAGCCGCCGCGGCCGCGCCGGCCAAGGAGCCTGCCAAGGAGCCCGCGAGGGACACGGCGAAGGAGAAATCCGCGCCGCTCGGCACCGTCGGCGGCGGCAAGGGGCCGATCAAGATCGATGCCGACCGGCTCGACGTGTTCGACAAGGAGAACAAGGCGATCTTCGCCGGCAACGTCGTGGCGGTGCAGGGCGAGAGCACGATCCGCTGCTCGGCCATGACGGTCCACTACAAGCGCGACAAGGACAAGGATCCGAACAAGCCCGCGAAGACGGAGGCCGAGGCCGCCGAGGACGCGAAGGCCAAGGCGGCGATGGGCGGCAGCGGCATCCGCAAGGTCGAGTGCGCCGGCCCGGTCACCGTCGCGCAGAAGGATCAGGTCGCCACCGGCGACAACGCGGTGTTCGATCAGGAGGCCAAGCGCATCGTCCTGACCGGCAACGTCGTGCTCAGCCAGTGCCAGAACGTCACCCGCGGCTCGCGGCTCGTCTACGACATGGCGACCGGCCGGGCGAACATGGATCCGGTGGCGGGCGGCCGCGTCTCGGCGATGTTCGTGCCCGGCGAGGGCGGCGAGGCCAAGGGTGGTCAGCCGAAGGGCTGCGCCCAGCCCGCCGTCGCGGGCAAGCCGGGCGGCAAGGCGGCGGAGAAGCCGGCCCCGAAGACGCGGGCGCAGGCGAACTGACCGTGACGGGAGCCGGGATGCCCGCGGGCGTGCCGCTTCACGCGGTCGCCGAGCCGAGGCTGGCGAGCCGCGGCCGCGACGCCTCGTGGTTCGGCCGCCTGCTCGGGCGCGGGAGTGCCGCGCCCAAGGCGGCCCCCGACGGCGTTCTCGGCGAGGGCGGCGGGCCGGGCGTGCTGCACGTACGGGGGCTTCGCAAGAGCTACGGCGCGCGCACCGTCGTCCACGAGGCGGGGCTCACCGTCCATAACGGCGAGGCCGTGGGGCTGCTCGGCCCCAACGGCGCCGGCAAGACGACGATCTTCTACATGATCACCGGCCTCGTTCCGGCCGACCGCGGCTACATCAGCCTCGACGGCATGGAGATCACCCATCTGCCGATGTACCAGCGGGCGCGGCTCGGCATCGGCTACCTGCCGCAGGAAGCCTCGATCTTCCGCGGGCTGTCAGTCGAGGACAACATCCGCGCGGTGCTGGAGGTGGCCGAGCCGGACCGCAAGACCCGCGAGCGCAAGCTCGACTCGCTGCTCGAAGAGTTCGACATCGCGCGCCTGCGCAAGTCGCCCTCGATCGCGCTCTCGGGCGGCGAGCGCCGCCGCTGCGAGATCGCCCGGGCGCTCGCCTCCTCGCCGACCTTCATGCTGCTCGACGAGCCCTTCGCCGGCATCGACCCGATCGCCGTCGGCGACATCCAGGATCTGGTGAAGCACCTCAAGCAGCGCGGCATCGGCGTGCTCATCACCGACCACAACGTCCGTGAGACGCTCGGTCTGATCGACCGCGCCTACATCGCCCATTCGGGCCGCATCCTCACCGAGGGCACGCCCGAGCAGATCGTGGCGAACGAGGACGCCCGCCGGCTCTATCTCGGCGAAGACTTCCGGCTCTGAGCCGGCCTTTCCGATCGGCCGCCCCGACGGGGGGCCAGCCGCGGTAACGGCGCCTGAACCAATCGCGCCGGTTTCCAGGCCGCCCGCAAGGCTTTCTTGATCCTTGGAATGCAATCCATCCGGAGCGCCTCACGCCCTGCGTGTGGGAGCTTCGTCCTGCCGCGTCGGCCGAACTCTGTGGCAATGCTGCCGATCGGGATGGATTTCAGGGAGCGGACGCCAATCAGACTTTGACGGGCCGATCGGATACGGCTAGACCTGAGATTAGGAGAAGCAAAGAACGTGCCGAATTTGGCGCGGCTCCCGCTCGGGCTGCGGTTTTCCAACGATTTCTGAGGGTTGGGCGTCGAGATGAGTCTGCTGCAACGGCTCGAAATGCGCCAGGGCCAAGCCCTGGTGATGACGCCGCAACTGCTGCAGGCGATCAAGCTGCTGCAGCTCTCGCAGCTCGATCTCACAGCCTACGTCGATGCCGAGCTGGAGCGCAATCCGCTGCTGGAGCGCGCCGAGGGCGAGGGGGCTCCGGAGCGCGAGGCGCCGGAGGCGTCGGGCGACGGCGAGTACGAGGGCGGCGACGGACCGGAGCCCGAGGCGTGGCTCGCCTCCGACATGACGCCGAGCCGCAGCGAGATCGAGGGCGACCTCGACACTCGCCTCGACAACGTCTTCGCCGACGAGAATCCCGCGCCGCGCGACACGGGCGCGGGCGACATGCTCTCGCTGACGCCCGCGCCCTACGGCAATGCCGGCGGCAGCTTCGACGGGGAGCTTCCCGATTTCGAGGCGACGCTGACCGCCGAGACGTCCCTGCGCGAGCATCTCGCCGCGCAGCTCGACCTCGCGACGCAGAACCCGTCGGACCGGCTGATCGGCAGCTTCCTCATCGATGCGGTGGACGATGCCGGCTACCTGCGCGAGGAGATCGACGGCGTGGCCGAGCGGCTCGGCGCCGCGCTCGACGACGTCGCCCGCGTCCTGAAGCTGGTCCAGACCTTCGATCCGCCGGGCGTGGCCGCCCGCGACCTCGCCGAGTGCCTCGCGATCCAGCTCCGTGAGCAGGATCGGTTCGATCCGGCGATGCAGGCGCTGGTGTCGCGCCTCGACCTCGTGGCCAAGCGCGACTTCCCGGCCCTGCGCCGCCTGTGCGGCGTGGACGACGAGGATCTCGTCGAGATGCTGGCCGAGATCCGCCGGCTCGACCCCAAGCCGGGGCGTGCCTTCGGCTCGCAGGCCGTCGAGGTGCTGATCCCCGACGTGTTCGTCCGCCCCGCGCCGGACGGTTCCTGGCTGGTGGAGCTGAACTCCGAGGCGCTGCCGCGGGTCCTCGTCAACCAGAGCTACTATGCCCGCGTCTCCAAAGGCGCCGTGGCGGAGGGCGACAAGGCGTTCCTGTCCGAGTGCCTCCAGACTGCCAACTGGCTCACCCGCAGCCTGGAGCAGCGGGCGCGCACGATCCTCAAGGTCGCCACCGAGATCGTGCGCCAGCAGGACGCCTTCTTCCTGCACGGCGTCGCCCACCTGCGGCCCCTGAACCTGAAGACCGTCGCCGAGGCGATCGGCATGCACGAATCGACCGTCTCGCGGGTGACCTCGAACAAGTCGATCGGCACGAGCCGCGGCACGCTGGAGATGAAGTACTTCTTCACCGCCGCGATCCCCGGCGCGGCCGGCGCGGCGGCCCATTCCTCCGAGGCCGTGCGCCACCGCATCAAGCAGCTCGTGGACGCGGAAGCCTCCGACGTCCTGTCCGACGACGCCCTGGTCCAGCGCCTGCGCGACGAGGGCGTCGACATCGCCCGCCGCACCGTCGCGAAGTACCGCGAGTCGCTGCGCATTCCCTCCTCGATCGACCGCCGCCGCGCGCGGATGGCGACCGCCGCCCGGTGACACCGGGCGCCGCGACGGCACGCGAAAGCCTTGTGCCGGCTCGACTTCGCGTTGACTTGACCCGCCCCCCTTTCTAACTCTCCAAGCCCTCGGGAGGAAAAGCGGAGACGTCGATGGCAGGTTTGCGGGTGACGGGGCATGGCCTCGATCTCGGTACGGCTCTGCGGGGCCGGGTCGAAGACCGCATGGCGGCGACGCTCTCGAAGTATCTCGATCCGCACATGAGCGGGACCTGCACGGGGCACGTCACGCTGCGGCGCGACGGGAACGCCTACCGGACCGATTGCGTGCTGCATCTGGTCACCGGCCTGACGCTGGAAGCGTCGGGTGCCGCGCACGACGTGCATGCGAGCTTCGAGCAGACCGCCGACAAGCTCGAGAAGCGTCTGCGGCGCTACAAGCACAAGCTGAAGACGCACAGCGCGCCGAGCCATAACGGGGCGGATATCGAGGCGGCCTACGCCGTCTTCGCCGCGCCCGACGACGGGCTCGACGACGAGCCGGCCGACGCCGCCGACGCGGAGGAGGGCGATCACCCTCCGGTCGTGGCCGAGAGCACCCGTACCCTGAAGCGCCAATCCGTCAGCGAGGCGGTGACCACCCTCGACATGACCGGGGCGCCGGTGGTCGTTTTCGTTCACGCTGGCACCGGGCGCATCAACGTCGTATATCGGCGCAGTGACGGCGCGATCGGGTGGGTCGATCCTCCCGCCGACCGGGGTTGAGGCACGGCCCCGTTTCGGATCACCTCCGGCGGGGCAACGAGCGTCCTCACGAAAATCCGGCTGCGCTCCCGCCGTCGGACAAGGGCCATCCGGGAGGCCCGTGAGGCGTTCGTGCCGGGGCCCTCCGCCCCGGGAGCGTGCATGGGAACGCGGGATCGCCGATGGATCCCGCCGACGAGGCGTTTAGTTTTCATGCCGATGCTCGAATTCCTGAACCCGGACTCGGTCGTCTCCGCCCTGCGCGTGCGGGACAAGAAGCACGTGCTCCAGGAACTGGCCGCCCACGCCGCCCGCCGCCTGCCGGGCCTGTCGGACCGCGACATCTTCGAGACCCTGCTCCAGCGCGAGCGCCTCGGCTCCACCGGCATCGGCGACGGCGTGGCCATCCCCCACGGCAAGCTCGCGCAGCTCGACCGGCTGTTCGGCCTCGTCGCCCGGCTTGAGAAGCCCGTGGATTTCGATGCGCTCGACGGCCAGCCGGTCGATGTCGCCTTCCTGCTGCTCGCCCCAGAGACGGCCGGCGCCGACCACCTGAAGGCGCTGGCCCAGGTCGCCCGGCTCCTGCGCGAGCCCGGCATGCTGGAGCGGATCCGCAGCGCCCGCGACGCGACCGCCCTCTACGCCCTGCTGGCCAACGGCCCGACGACGCAGGCGGCCTGACGATGGTCCTGTTCCGTCCGCGGACCGCCCTCTTGGCGGCGGTGCTCCTCTCACCCGGCAGCCTGCACGCCCAGGGCGAGGCGGCCTGTGCCCGCGACGTGCTGGTCGCCGGTTCGATGCAGCGGCAGGCGATCGAGCAGCTCGAAGGCGGCGGCGACGATGAGGCGAGCCTCTGCCGCGTCTGGCGCCGTCACGTCGAGACCATGCGCCGGATCGCCGGTGTCTACGGCCGCTGCCTGTCCGGCCCCGAACGGACCGAGCGCCTGTCCCAGGTCCAGGGCTCGGAGAAGGAGTTCGCGGGCCTCGTGCGCAGCCGTTGCCGCGGGATGTGAAGGCCGGGGGCCGATTGTCCCGGTTGAGGCCGAGCGCGGCTGTTCGTTCCGCGCAATTCGTGCATGATCGCTGCAACCGCCCGTGAACCTCGTCCGGGCCCCTCCGGCCTCGGAAGCTGAGTGAGCGTGCCTCCCTTTCCCTTCACCGCCATCGTCGCCCAGGAGGAGATGAAGCGGGCGCTGCTGATCGCGGCGGTCGACCCGTCCGTCGGCGGCGTCCTGATCTTCGGGGACCGGGGCACCGGCAAGTCCACCGCGGTGCGGGCGCTCGCGGCGCTGCTGCCGAAGATCCGCGCGGTGGCGGGCTGTCCCTATTCCTGCTCCCCCGACAGCCCGGCCGATGCCTGCCCGCACTGCGCCCGGGGGAGAGGCAAGAGCCATCAGATCCCGGTGCCGGTGGTCGACCTGCCGCTCGGCGCCACCGAGGACCGGGTGGTCGGCGCCCTCGATCTGGAGCGGGCGCTGACGCGGGGCGAGAAGGCGTTCGAGCCGGGCCTGCTGGCGCGGGCCAACCGCGGCTTCCTCTACATCGACGAGGCGAACCTCCTGGAGGACCATCTCGTGGACCTCCTGCTCGACGTCGCGGCCTCCGGGGTCAACACCGTCGAGCGCGAGGGCCTATCGCTGCGCCACCCCGCCCGCTTCGTCCTCGTCGGCAGCGGCAATCCGGAGGAGGGGGAACTGCGCCCGCAGCTCCTCGACCGGTTCGGTCTCGCCTGCGAGGTGACGACCCCGACCGACATCGCCACACGCATCGAGGTCGTGCGGCGGCGCGATGCCTACGAGCGCGACGGCGAGGGGTTCTGCGCGGGCCAAGCGAAGGCGGAGAAGGCGCTGCAGAAGACAATCCTGTCCGCGCGCGAGCGTCTGGGAGACGTCAGCGTTCCCGACGCGGTGCTGGAGAGTGCCGCCCGGCTCTGCCTCGCGCTCGGCACCGACGGCCTGCGCGGCGAACTCACCCTGATGCGCACCGCACGGGCCCTGGCGGCCCTCGACGGGGCCGAGACGGTGACCGTCGCGCATCTGCGGCAGGTGGCGCCGAGCGCGCTCCGCCACCGCCTGCGCCGCAACCCCCTCGATGAATCGGGCTCCACGGCGCGCGTGGCGCGGGCCGTGGAGGAGGTTCTGGGCGGCGCGTGAGCCCGGCCCTCAATCGTCCTGGTCGATGTCCTTGTCGAGGATCAGCTTCGACTCGACCGTGGTATCGGCCTTCAGGTGGTAGACCAGCGGAATGCCGGTGGCGATCTCCAGGCTGGCGATGGTCTTGGTAGTCATCCCGTCGAGCACCATCACCAGCGCCCGCAGCGAGTTGCCGTGGGCGGCCACCAGCACACGCTCGCCCGACATGACCCGCGGCAGGATCGTCTGGATGTAGTAGGGCAGCACCCGCGCGGCGGTGTCCTTGAGGCTCTCGCCGCCGGGCGGGGGCACGTCGTAGGAGCGGCGCCACTCGTGGACCTGCGCATCGCCCCAGCGCTCGCGGGCGTCGTCCTTGTTGAGGCCGGACAGGTCGCCGTAGTCGCGCTCGTTCAGCGCCTCGTTGCGGATCGTCTCCAGTCCGCCCTGGCCCATCGCCTCGAGGATCAGCGCGCAGGTGTTCTGGGCGCGCTTCAGGTTCGAGGTGAAGGCCACGTCGAACTGCGTGCCCTGGGCCTTGAGCCAGCGCCCGGCCTGGCGCGCTTCCTGAATGCCGAGCTCGGTCAGATCCGGGTCGCGCCAGCCGGTGAACAGCTTCTTCAGGTTCCATTCGCTCTGGCCGTGCCGAGCGAGGACGAGCAGGCGCTCCATGGGAAGGATTTCTCCGAAGAAGGTCGCGGCGAGGCCACCGCTTCACGGGACCTCGCGATCATAGGGCGGGCCTCTACCAGAGGCGGCGGCGCCTCCCAAGCCCAAGCCTGACGTTCCACCGAATTCGTTATTCGGAGAAAAGTCTAATCCCGCAGCCCCAGCACGTCGTCCATGCCGTAGAGCCCCGGCGGCTTGTCGAAGGCCCATTGCGCGGCCCGCACGGCGCCGCGGGCGAAGATCGCCCGATCCTCGGCGTGGTGGGAGAGGGTGATGCGCTCCGACGGGCCGGCGAAGATCACGCTGTGATCGCCGACCACCGAGCCGCCGCGCAGGGTCGCGAAGCCGATATCGCCGGGCCGGCGCGCCCCGGTATGGCCGTCGCGGGTCGAGACGCGGGTGTCGGAGAGCGCGACCCGACGCCCCTCGGCCGCCGCCTCGCCGAGCAGCAGCGCCGTGCCCGAGGGGGCGTCGACCTTCATGCGATGGTGCATCTCCAGCACCTCGATATCGAACTCCTCGCCCAGGGTCGCCGCGACCTTGCGCACGAGGCCGGCGAGCAGGTTGACGCCGAGCGACATGTTGCCCGAGCGCACGATGCGGGCGTGGTAGCTCGCCGCCTCCAGGCGCTTCAGGTCGTCCCCGGACATCCCCGTGGTGCCGACGACGTGGACGATGCGGGCCTGCGCGGCGAGTTCGGCGAAGGCGACCGTCGCGGCGG
>NZ_BPRD01000406.1 GCF_022179745.1 Methylorubrum podarium | reverse complement strand
GGCGCGGGCGATCTCCACCTCGCAGGCGTGAAGCGCCGCCCTGTCGGTCTCCCACTCGGCGGCGGCGTGGAAGCTCAAGGTGAGGCCCGGCATCTCGGCGGCGAGACGCAGGCGCGCCCGCTCCACCGCGCTCGCCAAGTGATTGTCGAGCGTGACGATGACGACGCGGATGGTGGGCCTATCGGCCGAAATGCGCCTTGGCATCGTAAAGGGTCTCGAGAGTGATGAGCGGGAGCTGCCGCTCGCGGGCGAAGCGCTCGGTGTTGGCGCGGGCCTTTCCGCGCACGAAGAACGGGATCTTCCTCAGCTCCTTCTCGGCATCGGGGGCCCACGGCGCGGTTCGCACCGCGTCGGCGCCCTGGACGTGGAGGGATGGAACGGGCGCCGACGCGAGGGGAGGATGGTTCGGCGCCCGTTCCACGGCGTCCGCGATCCTGCTCGGCGTGCGACCGAGATGAGACGGGGCGGCGCCATCGTGAAATTCGGGATCTTCGCGGAACATCCCGAGGAGATGTTCCTCCAGCCCCATCATCAGGGGGTGCACCAGGGTGTCGAACAGGACGTTGGCGCCCTCGAAGCCCATCTGCGGCGAGTGGCGCGCGGGAAAGTCCTGGACGTGGATCGGTGCAGAGATCACCGCGCAGGGGATGCCGAGCCGCTTGGCGACGTGGCGCTCCATCTGCGTGCCGAGCACGAGTTCGGGCGCCGCCGCCTGGATCGCCGCCTCGACGTCGAGGTAATCGTCGGTGATCGTCGCCTCGATGCCGTGGAGCGCGGCCTCCGCACGGACCTCGCGGGCGAATTCGCGGGTGTAGGTGCCGAGCCCGACGAGCCTGAAGCCGAGTTCGCGCGTCGCCACGCGGGCGATGGCCAGGGCGTGGGTGGCGTCGCCGAAGACGAAGACTCGCTTGCCCGTGAGATAGGTCGAGTCGACCGACCGGCTGTACCAGGGCAGGCGCGACGGCGCGTCGGCGAGGACGGGCGCGGGATCGACGCCGGCGAGCGCCGCCACCGCTTCCACGAAGCGCGTCGTCGCCCCGACCCCGATCGGCACCTCGTCGGTGAAGGGTTGGCGGAAGGTCTTTTCGAGGTACTGCGCGGCGGCCCGCGCCACCTCGGGATAGAGCACCACGTTGAAGTCGGCCGCGCCGAGTCGCCCAAGGTCGGCGGGGCTGGCGCCGAGCGGCGCGACTACGTTCACCGCGATCCCGAGCGCGTCGAGGATCTTCCGGACCTCGATCAGGTCGTCGCGGTGGCGGAACCCGAGCGCCGTCGGCCCCAGGATGTTGCAGGACGGACGCCGCCCCTCGCGCGGCGAGCGCTCGGTCGGAGAGCCGGAAAGCGCGCGCACCAGCCGATAGAAGGTCTCGGAGGCGCCCCAGTTCTCCTTCTTCTGATAGGCGGGCAGCTCCAGCGGAATCACCGGGATCGGCAGGTCGAGGGCCTTGGCCAACCCCCCCGGATCGTCCTGGATCAGCTCCGCGGTGCAGGACGCGCCGACGATCATCGCCTGCGGCCGGAAACGCGCGTAGGCGGCGGCGACCGCGTCCTTGAAGATCGCCGCGGTGTCGCGGCCGAGATCCTGTGCCTGGAACGTCGTGTAGGTGACCGGCGGGCGCTGGGCGCGCCGCTCGATCATCGTGAAGAGCAGGTCGGCGTAGGTGTCGCCCTGGGGCGCGTGCAGCACGTAGTGCAGGCCCTCCATCGCGGTGGCGACCCGCATGGCGCCGATATGCGGCGGTCCCTCGTAGGTCCAGACGGTGAGCTGCATCGCGGCTACACCTCCAGCCGGGCGCGTCGGTCGAGGGGACGCGCGAACAACTCGGCGAGGTCGCCCGCCTGCTCGTAGCCCTGGATCGGCGTGAACAGCAGCTCGATCGACCACTTCGTGGTCAGCCCCTCCGCCTCCAGCGGGTTGGCCAGCCCGAGGCCGCACACCGTCAGGTCGGGGCGCGCCGTCCGGCAGCGGTCGAGCTGGTCGTCGAGGCTCTGGCCCTCGACCACCGGCGTGCCGCCGGGCAGCCATTCGATCTCGGCGGCGAGGTGGCCGCGGTGGAGGTAGGGCGTGCCGACCTCGATCAGCGCGGCGCCCATCTCCCGCGACAGGAATCGGGCGAGCGGCACTTCGAGCTGCGAATCGGGAAAGAAGAACACCCGCTTTCCCGCGAGCTTTTCCGAATGGGCTGCCAGCGCCTGACGCGCGCGCCGCAGGGCCGGCGCCGTCACCGCGTCGAAGCGGTCGGCAGCGACGGCGAAGGTGTCGGCGGCCGCGCGCAGCCACTCGGTCGTGCCCTCCGCGCCGAGCGGAAACGGGGCGGCGATGCGCCGGGCACCGCGCTCCTCGAGGGCACGGGCAGTGTCCGCGAGGAAGGGCTGAGCGAGCAGGAAGCGCGTGCCGCGCCCGACCGCCGGCATCTGCCTCGCCCGGCGCGCCGGCAGGAACCGCGCGGCG
Organism: Methylorubrum podarium; assembly: GCF_022179745.1. Classification (GTDB taxonomy): domain Bacteria; phylum Pseudomonadota; class Alphaproteobacteria; order Rhizobiales; family Beijerinckiaceae; genus Methylobacterium; species Methylobacterium podarium. Next base: position 3,987 of record NZ_BPRD01000406.1, on the reverse strand, counting down.
ATGCCGAGATCGGCGAACAGCCGGGCGAACTGGTCCTCGACCACGTCGGCCAGCGCGCCGACGACGAGGAGCTCGTCCGTCCCCGCCGCCTCGGGCAGCTCGGGCACCAGGGAAGCGAGGCAGGCATCCTCGCCCTGGGTGAAGGTCGTCTCGATGCCCGACCCCGAATAGTTGAGCACCCGCACGCCCGGCGCCAGCCGCTGCGACAGCCGCAGGGCCGCCCGCGACAGGTCGAGCTTGATCACCTCGGAGGGGCAGGAGCCGACGAGGAAGAGCAGCCGGATGTCGGGCCGGCGCTCGATCAGCCGGGTCACGACCCGGTCGAGCTCCTCGTTCATGTCGGCGAGGCCGGCGAGATCGCGCTCGTCGATGATGGCGGTGGCGAAGCGCGGCTCGGCGAAGATCATCACGCCCGCCGCCGACTGGATCAGGTGGGCGCAGGTCCGCGAGCCGACGACGAGGAAGAAGGCGTCCTGGATCTTGCGGTGCAGCCAGACGATGCCGGTGAGGCCGCAGAACACCGCCCGCTGACCGCGCTCGGCGCGGATCGCCGCGCCGCACTCGGCGGCGGGACGGTCGGCGGCGGGAAGGGGCGCGTGCGCGTTCACCGGCCCGCCTCCCCGGCGAAGGTCAGGGAGGCCGGCGCTTCGAGCCGCGCCGCCCGGAGTTTCAGGAGGAACTGTCCGGCGTTGATGAGGTAGGCGGCGTAAGCGGCGAGCGCGAGGACGAGCAATCCGTGCGTGTCGAGCCAGCCGAGACCGAGGGCGGCGAGATAGGCCGTGTGCAGCGCCAGCACGAGCATGCTGAACACGTCCTCCCAGAAGAAGGCCGGCGCGAACAGGTAGCGGCCGAACACGGCCTTCTCCCAGATCGAGCCGGTCACCATGATCGCGTAGAGGACCAGGGTCTTGGCGACGACGGAGGCGTTGGCGGCCTCCGCCCCCTCCCCCGTCGCGAGCGTGCGCAGCACCAGGCCGAGGCTCGCCAGGAAGACGAGGAACTGCAGCGGGGCCAGCACCCCCTGCACGAGGGTCCAGGGCGAGGCGTCGCGCCGTTCACGCTCGGCGCTCGTGTAGAGCGGTTTATGCCGGCCCTGGCGTTGCCGCATGGCGTCCGCCCTCGCTCGATACCCGGCCCCGTTTCGCGGAACCTCGATTGCGGCAGAGCCTAGGCCCGGCCGCCGGAAACTGTCAATCCAAGTTGACGTTCGCTCCAAATTACATTTCGAGGCGGTCCAATCCGCGGTGGGGATTGCCAATCGCGAGCGGAAGCGTATCGTTAGCCTGCACGCATCCGTTGCTTTCGGTGCGCCAGGACGCATTAAAATGCTTCTTGTCGCAGGGGGCCGCATCCTCGGGGAGAGACCCATGGGTGAGTGGAGGCATTTCGGCGAGCGACTCGAACTGCCCGCCGTTGCGCCGGATTGCGGTGCCTTGGCGGAACCGCTGTCGGGCTCGCCCTTCGAGGACCAGCCCGGCGGCGCGCGGATGCGCGGTCAGCTCGCCAGCGTCGTCGAGGCGGAGATTCTGCCCCGGCTCATGCTGACGCACCGGCACCGGGCCGAACCGCGGACAGCATCGTCGAACCGACCGCCGACCTCCGAGGAGGTCCAGCGCCTCTGCGATCTGCTGCTCGCCCGCAACGACACCGACGTCGCGGCCCATCTGCTGCAATTCCTCGACGCGGGTCTGACCCTCGAAGGCGTGCTCGTCGAACTCCTGGCGCCGATGGCCCGGCACCTCGGGCAGCTCTGGGAGGACGATTCGTGTGACTTCGTGGACGTGACCGTCGCCCTCGGACGACTCCAGGCGGCGGCGCGGGAGCTCTGCGCGAGGCTCGAGGACGACGCCGTCGATCCGTCGGGGCGCAGCATCCTTCTGGTGCCGTGCCCCGGCGAGACGCATGTCTTCTCCCTGTCGATCGTGGCCTCCATCTTCCGCGAGGCGGGATGGGACGTGACCACGACGGGCATCGGGTCGAATCACGTACCCGAAGAGCTGATCCGATCGGAATGGTTCGATGTCGTCGGGCTGACGCTGTCCTGCGACGTGTTCCTGCCCGCCCTGCCGGACCTGATCCGCGGCTTGCGGGTGGCCTCGCGCAATCCCGGGCTCAAGGTGCTGGTCGGCGGCCCCTATTTCGCTAGGAATTCGAACCATGTGCGCCTCGTGGGCGCGGACGGCACCGCGGAAGATGGGCGGCTCGCGCCGCTGATCGCGGAAAGCTTGCTTGAAAAGCGATCGCGAGCCTGTTGATAAGGGCGCTTCCCGCCCCCCTCACGAAGTGTTGACCTTGAGCAGCTTGGCGAGTCCTTCTCCCCGGCGCCCTTCCCCGGCGCTGCAACAGGCAGCCGGTCTCCTCGACGGCGAGGCGGCCGGAATGCTGATCGCTGCGACGGCCGATCTCTCCCTCGTGGTCGATGATCGCGGCATCATCCGCGACACCGCGGCGGGCCGGGCCGATTTCGAGGGTCAGGGAATCGAGTCCTGGCTCGGACGGCCCTGGATCGACACCGTGACCGTCGAGAGCCGGCCGAAGATCGACGCGCTGCTGCGCGACTCGGCGCCCGGCACCATGACCCGCTGGCGGCAGGTCAACCATCCCTCCCCCACCGGCACCGACCTTCCGATTCGCTACGCCACGCTCAGGCCGCGCAAGGACGGGCCGATCATCGTCATCGGCCAGGATCTGCGGGCGATCGCCGCCCTCCAGCGCCGTCTGGCGGAGACCCAGCAGGCGCTGGAGCGGGACTACGACCGCCTGCGCACGGCCGAGACCCGCTACAAGCTCCTGTTCCAGCTCTCGGGCGAGCCCGTGCTGGTGGTCGATGCGGGCACGCGGCGCGTGACCGAGGTCAATCCGGCGGCGATGCGGCTGCTCGGCCGATCGCAGAAGCGCCTGATCGGCCAGGATGCCGCCGACCTGTTCGATGCGGCGAGCCTGCGAGAGCTGGAGACCCTGTTCGCCGGCCTGCGCGTGACGGGGCAGGCGACCGATCTCGTCATGCCGCTGGCCGGCGGCCGGGGGGATGTGCGCGTGTCCGCTTCCCTGTTCCGCGGCGAGGGCACGACGTCGGTTCTGGTGCGGCTCGCGTCGCTGGCGCCGGTGACGCCGGAGCGCGTCGAGTTCAGCGGCGGCGCGCTCGACGTGATCCAGCGGATGCCGGAGGGCTTCGTCGTCACCGACGCCGCCCGGCGCATCCTCACCGCCAACACCGCCTTCCTCGATCTCACCCAGCACGCCACCGAGGAGCAGGTGCGCGGCCGGACCTTGGACAGTTGGCTCGGTCGCGAGGAGACCGAGGCGCTGGCGCTGTTCGCGATGCTGCGCGATCACGGCTCGGTGCGCCATTTCCCGACCGTCATGCGCGGTCAGTACGGCTCGATGGAGGAGGTGGAGATCGCTGCGGTCGCCACCTCCCACGCCGAACAGCCCTGCTTCGGCTTCACCGTGCGCGCGACGCCCCGCCGGGCGGCCCCGGTCCATGCCGGCGGCGGCCATGATCTGCCCCGCTCGGTCGAGCAGATGACGGAGCTGGTGGGCCGCGTCTCGATGAAGGCCCTCGTGCGCGAGACGACCGATCTCATCGAAAAACTGTGCATCGAGGCGGCTTTGAGGATCACCCGCGACAACCGCGCCTCGGCCGCGGAGATGCTGGGACTCAGCCGGCAGGGCCTCTACGCGAAGATGCGCCGATACGGCGTCGGCGATCTCGATACCAACGACCCAGAGTTGACCTCGTAATCGCCGCTCGGATTTTCTGCATTATAATGCATCTCAGCCGAGGACGAGCCGCGCAAACACTTTAGACGAGATCAGGTGTAAAGTTCAGTTGACACCGGTCGCCTGCCGCCGGTAGCTTCCGGGCATGGCTACGCCCGCACCGAGCGCCGTCGTCGAGCTCCTCAAGCCGATTACATGGTTTGCGCCGATGTGGGCGTTCGCCTGCGGGGTGATCTCCTCGGGTCAGGCGCCGTCCGGGCAATG
>NZ_BPRD01000405.1 GCF_022179745.1 Methylorubrum podarium | reverse complement strand
CTCGAAGGAGGGTTCCAGCCCGCTCGCGATCTCTGGAACCCTCCTTCGAGGCTTCGCTGCGCTCCGCACCTCAGGATGAGGGGGGATTGATGGGAGGGCTCGGGTCTCAGGCGTTGCGGTAGGCCGGGTTCCAGGCGAGGCAGGTGCGTTCCAGCGCCCGCGTCAGGCTGTCGGCGAGCTTGCCGAGCGCGGCGTAGATCAGGATCGCCAGCACCACGACGTCGACCAGCATGAACTCGCGGGCCTGCATCGCCATGTAGCCGAGGCCGGAATTGGCGGAGATCGTCTCGGCGACGATGAGCGTCAGCCACATGATGCCGAGGGCGTAGCGGATGCCGACGAAGATCGAGGGGAGCGCGCCCGGCAGCACCACGCGCCGGAACAGTTCGCGCCGGTTCATGCCGTAGACCCGGCCCATCTCGATCAGCTGCGGATCGACCGAGCGGATGCCGTGCAGGGTGTTGGCGTAGACGGGGAAGAACACGCCGAGCGCCACGAGGAAGAGCTTGGCGCCCTCGTCGATGCCGAACCACAGGATCACCAGCGGGATCAGCGACAGGTGGGGGATGTTGCGCACCATCTGCAGCGTGGTGTCGGTGAGCTTTTCCGAGAGGTTGGACAGCCCGTTGGCGAGGCCGAAGGAGAGACCGATGCCGCCGCCGATGAGGAAGCCGGCGGCGGCGCGGGCGAAGCTGACCCAGAGGTTCTCCCAGAGCTCCCCAGTCTGCGCGAGGCGCCAGCCGGCGGCGGCGACGTCGAGCGGCGCCGGCATGAACCGGGTCGAGACGAGCCCGAGAGAGGCCGCCGCCTGCCAGCCGGCGATGACGAGGGTCGGCAGCAGCCAGGGCAGCAGCTTCGCCGTCGGCAGGCGCACGGGCTTGCCCGGGAGCTCTCGCTTGAGCGGCGCTGCGGCCTCGGCGCGGCGCGCGCGGACGGGGAGCGATCGGATCGCGGCGGAATCGGCCATGGTTGGGCTCACCCGTTGTCCTTAGGTCTTGTTCGGGGTCTCGGCCGGCGTCCAGACGATGTCGGACACCCGCACCGGGCGGGGAATCACGCCGATCTGCTGGAAGCGGTCGGCGATGCGCTGCTGCTCGGCGGTGACCGCCGCATCCATCGGCGCGATGACGAAGCGGATGCGCTCGACCGCGCGGCGCGTGGCGGCGAGCGGCACGCCGGTGATCTTCGACAGGCTCGCCGCGACGCTGGGGCGGTTACCCTCGCACCAGATCGCGACCTCGCCGAGCGCGGCGATGGCCGCCCGCAACACGTCGGCCTGCTCCTCGGCGAAGGCTTTGTTCGCGAGGAAGAAGTTGTTGGTGGGGGTGATGTCGGGGGCCTGCACCAGGATGCGCGCGCCCTGCCCCTCCTCGGCGATGGCGAAGTAGGGATCCCACACTGTCCAGGCGTCGATCGTGCCGCCGGCGAACGCCGCCGCGCCGTCGGCCGGCGCCAAAAGGACCGGGGTGATGTCGCGGTAGGTCAGGCCCGCCTTCTCCAGGGCGGCGACGGTGAGGTTGTGCGCGCTCGATCCCTTGGCGAAGGCGACGCGCTTTCCCTTGAGATCGGCGAGCGTGGCGATGCCCGAGCCCTTCGGCAGCAGGATCGCCGCGCCGGAGCCGCCCTTCGGCTGCGCCGCCGCGTAGACGAGGTTGGCGCCCGCGGCCTGGGCGAAGATCGGCGGGGCGTCGCCGGTCTGGCCGAAATCGATCGCGCCGAGGTTCAGCGCCTCCAGGAGCGGCGGCCCGAACGAGAACTCGACCCAGCGCACGCCGACGTTGCGCGGCTTCAGCGCGGCCTCGATCGCCGCCTGCTCGCGGGCGACGGCGAGGATGCCGTTCTTCTGGTAGCCGATGCGGATCACGCCCGGCTCGACGGCGCGGGCGCGGCGGAGCGGGAGCGCGGTGCCGGCCGCGGCGAGGCCGGCTGCGAGGAGGAGGCGGCGGTCGAGCATCGGTGCCTCAGCGGGCCGCGGCCAGCGGTGCCGAGGTGGAGACGGCGTCGCCCTGCCCGATGTCGAGGAGCCGGGCGAGTTCGGCCGCGGCCTGGGCGACGCGGGCGCGCACGATCGGGTCGGCGACGCGGCCCTCGGCGATCTCGGTGTCGCCGGCATAGACCGCGGTCGGCGCGGCCTGCGCCGAGAAGAAGCCGAACAGCGGGCGCAAGCTGTGCTCGACCACCAGCGCGTGGCGCGGGCCGCCGCCGGTCGCGGTCAGTACGACCGGTTTGCCGATCAGCGCCTCGGGGGCGACGAAGTCGATCAGGTGCTTGAACAGCCCCGCGTAGCTGCCCTTGTAGACCGGCGAGCCGACGATCAGCGCATCGGCCGACTCGATCGCCTCCACGATCCGCGCCGCCGGCAGCGGCAGGGCCGAGCGGCCCGCGACCGCGATGCCGGTGCCGGCATCGACGAGGTCGTAGACCTTCAGGTCGATCGGGCGCAGTCGCGACAACTCGGCGGCCACCGCCTCGACCAAGGTGCGGGTGCGGGAGGGGCGGTGCGTGTTGCCGGAGAAGGCAACGATCCGTGCGGGCATCGCGAAACATCCGAGGCAGGGCCGCAGACAAAGGAAGACCGGCGCCCGAACGCTCCGGCAGGAGCATTTCGGAACTTCGATATTCACAAGATCCGCGGAGCGTTGTTGAGACGTTGTTGTCGTGAAATTTAGAGACCTGGGGTGGGGCAAATCAACGGATTGTTTTTGCGTTGTTTCTCGAAGGTGGAGGAGAGTTCTCCGTTTATACGACGCAAGGCAGGGAAAATCTTTCTGTCGGTAAGAGCCGGTCGTGTCCGGCCACGAGGTCCGGGGTCACGCACGCTCTCGAACCGGCACCGTCCTGACGTCAGCGCAGACCTGCCTCCCGGTCACGCGCCTGTCGCGCGCGCCGTGAATGACCGATTTGCGGCGCTCGTATTGCAGCGCAGCAAAAGCGCCGATCACGGGCGCTGCCCCGGAGCACCCTGCATGGTATCCCTGCCGATCCTCGCGCTGGCCGTCGCCTCCTTCGGCATCGGCACGACCGAGTTCGTCATCATGGGCCTCCTGCCCGAGGTGGCGCGCGATTTCGACGTCACCATCCCGCAGGCGGGCCACCTCGTCTCCGGCTACGCGCTCGGCGTGGTGGTCGGCGCGCCGCTCGTCGCAATGGCGACGGCACCCCTGCCGCGCAAGGCGGCCCTGCTCGCCCTGATGGCGGTGTTCACCCTCGGCAACCTCGCCTGCGCCCTGGCCTCGAGCTACGAACTATTGATGGCCGCGCGGGTCGCCACGGCCTTCGCCCACGGCGCCTTCTTCGGCATCGGCGCCATCGTCGCGCGCAACCTCGTGCCGCGGGAGAAGCGGACGCAGGCCGTCTCGCTGATGTTCGCCGGGCTGACGCTCGCCAACGTGCTCGGCGTGCCGCTGGGCACCGCGCTCGGTCAGGCCCTCGGCTGGCGCTCGACCTTCTGGGCCGTGGTCGGGATCGGGCTCGCGGCAGGCGCCGCCATCGCGCTCGCCCTGCCCGGCGGGATGCCGGGCACCCGCGGCGGCCTCGCCAGGGAATTCCGGGCGCTCGGGCGCTGGCCGGTGCTGCGGCCGATGCTGGTCTCGACCCTGTCCTCGGTGAGCTTCTTCACCGTCTTCACCTACATCGCGCCGTTCCTGCTCACCGTGACGCATCTGACGCCCGGCGGCGTGACGGGGGCTCTGTTCGCGGCCGGCGTCGGGCTCACCGTCGGAAACCTCGCCGGCGGCTGGCTCGCCGACCGCAGCCTGATGCGCACGGTGCTCGGCAGCTTCATGGGTCTCATCGCGGTGCTCGTCGCCTTCGCGCTGGTCGCGCCCTTCGCCGGTCCGGCGCTCGCGGTGCTGGTGCTGTGGAGCGGGCTCGCCTTCG